>NZ_CAWMPM010000024.1:0-207462 GCF_963869435.1 Nocardia violaceofusca NBRC 14427 | reverse complement strand
CCGGTTGCGTCCCGGCCGGTGGTGCGGCCGGCGCTGCCGGTGCGGCCTGCACCGGCGCGGGAACCTGCGTCGGCTGGGCCGGCGGCTGCGGCGCGGTGGTGGTCGGGGCCTGGTTCTGCTGGGCCGGACCGGGAGCGGGAGCCGGCGTGGTGGTCACCGGGACCAGCCGTTCACCTTGAGCCTGAGCGAGTTTCGGCGGCAGCGCCCCCGGTTTGGCGGGAGTCGTGTTGAGCGGCGGCACCGGCGCACCCTCGGCCGGTGTCTCCTTACCGATCACCGTGACCGAACCGTCGGGCGCCACGAGCAGGCGGGCGGGATCCTTGGCCGGGATCATGCCCAGTTCGCGCGCGCGGTTGGCCAGTTCGGGCGCCGAGTCGGCGGCCTCGACCTCGCGCTGCAGGGCCGCGCGCTCGTCGAGCAGCTGTCGGTTGATGCGGCGGGCGTCGCTGAGCTGATAGCTGTCCTCGGCGGCATGCGTGGTCAACACCAGGGTCGCGAGCAGACCGCAGCCGAGCAGGGCCAGAATCGCCGCCACAAACGGCAGCCGCCCGGCCATCATCGACCCGGCGCGCCCGGGTAGCGGTGGAAGCACGCGCTCGCCCGCCCGATTGCGCCGGCGCGCATACGCGCGTTGGGCCGCACCGGATTTCACGCGGTCGGCGCTGTGCGCTCGCCGCGGCGCGGACCGCTGCGTCCGCTGTGGTGCGTCCACCCGTGTCCGCACGCTCATATTCCTGCCTCCCCTACCGATTTCCTGTGGGACTGCCCGTCGTAGTGCTGCCGCACCGGCAATACCCCCGTAGCCGGATCGCTGTCACCCGGCCGCCTGTATTCGCTCCGCGGCCCGCATACGCACCGGCGCCGCGCGTGGGTTCTCCTCGATCTCCGTTTCGCTCGCCTTCTCCGCGCCCCTGGTCAGAATCGCGAATTCCGGTCCCATACCGGGCAATTCGACGGGCAGGTCCAATGGTGTGCGCGAGGCCGAGGCCTGCGCGAAGATCTGTTTGACGACCTTGTCCTCCAGCGACTGGTAGGACATGACGACGATCCGCCCGCCCACCTCCAGCGCGGCCAGCGCCGCCGGCACCGCGGCCTCGAGCGACTCGAGTTCCCGATTGACCTCGATCCGCAAAGCCTGGAAGGTGCGTTTGGCCGGATGCCCGCCGGTGCGCCGGGTCGCCGCCGGGATCGCGTCGTAGAGCAGCTCCACCAGTTGCGCACTGGTCGTGAACGGCCGCTGCGCGCGCCTGCGGAGGATCTCGCTCGCGATCCGGCCCGCAAAGCGTTCCTCGCCATAGGTTTTCAGGATCCGGGCCAGGTCGCCGTGGCTGTAGGTGTTGAGCACATCGGCCGCGGTGAGGTCGGCGGTCGGATCCATCCGCATGTCCAGCGGAGCGTCCACCGAATAGGCGAATCCCCGCTCGGCCTCGTCGAGTTGCATCGAGGAGACACCGAGGTCCATCAGCACCGCGCGCACCGAACCGCGTTCCGGCAGCCCGGCCTGCCGCAGTGCGCCGGGCAGGCCGTCATATCTGGTGTGTACCAGCGTGATTCGATCGGCGAAGGGCTCGAGCCGCTCGCCGGCCAGGCGCAGCGCCTCGGTATCACGGTCCAGCCCGATCAGGTGGATCGCGGGATAGGTCCGCAGAAAATGTTCGGCATGCCCGCCCAAACCGAGCGTGGCGTCGACCAGGATACCGCCGGATTCCAATGCGGGGCCGAGGATTTCGTCGGCACGCCGCAAGAGAACCGGCACATGGCGGGGGCGGTCGCTGTCATGATTCACCTCGACCTCCCGGATCCTGGCTCACGGTGCTTGCGACGGGTGGATGGCCTAACGAGTGGACAGCCAATGCCCCGGGGTCTCTGACCGAACACGGCACCTGGCGTTGGGGAAGTACGTCAGGGTCCGTGCCGGGCAGAGGCCGCAGGGCACTCGCCTGTCTCGGATCAGAAAATTCCGCCCAGCGACTCGTCTCCTGCCAGCGAGTAGTCCTCCTCGTGCTCGGCGAGGTAGGAATCCCACGCCTGTTTGTCCCAGATCTCGAGGAAATCGACCGAGCCGATCACCACGCAGTCCTTGGACAGGTTCGCGTAGCGGCGATGTTCGGCCGACAACGTGATCCGGCCCTGCCCATCGGGACGTTGTTCGTCCGTGGACGCCGCCAAGGCACGAACGAAAGCCCTTGCCTGCGGGTTGCTTCGGGACGCCGCCGCGGCTCGCCGCGCCAGGGCGGTGAACTCTTCTTTCGGATAGACGGCAAGGCTGTGGTCCTGACCTTTCGTGACCATCAACCCTCCCGCCAGCTCGTCGCGAAACTTCGCAGGCAACGTCAGTCGCCCTTTGTCGTCCAGCCGAGGCGTGTAGGTACCGAGAAACACAGTCTCGACACCTCCCGCTCGATCACCTCGTCTGATCGGCTCTTATCAGTGCGCGCTCCACATTACCCCACTTTCCCCCACTTTCAATCGAAAGCCGCGGTGATCTCGGTCCCCGGTCCGACGATCCAGCAGGTCAGCTCAGCTATCACCGCGGTGGGGAGATTTCATCGAGTTCCCCCGACACGCGCCGCCGGCGGGGCGGTCCGCCCGACAACCATCAGCAAACCCGCAGCTGGGAGCCGTCCCGGCAGGCGGTGGGTGAGAGTGGGGGCCGGGCGTGGGGCAAGGTGGGGAAATGCGGGGGCGACGAATCCGGCGCAGCGTGAACGCGATCCGGATCACTCCGCGAAAAGAAAACGACACGCCGCACATCACGGCGTGTCGTTCGAGGTTGTTCCGTTGTCGGCTACTCGGTACCGGGCACGGCAATCATCGCGCAACCACATTCGGCCGCTCGCCGCCGCTTCGGGGCGCGAGCGGAGGCTCAGCTGTCCTGTTCGAAGCGGCGCCTGAACCGATCTTCCATGCGAGCGGAGAAGCCACCGGCCTTGCGTTGCTTACTCTTTGCCGCACGGCCGGGAACACCACCGGGACCGGAGGAGGCGTCGCCGCCGCCTCGGCCGCTCTTGGTCATACCCGAGCCGCCCAGCAACAACAACACACCCGCGCCGAACATCACGATGAAGCCGAGCAGGCTGATGATGGGGAATCCGCCGGGCTTGACGGGCAGGGCGATTCCCGCGATGAGAAGAACGAGGCCGAGGACGAAGAGCGCGGCCGCCTGAAGTCTGCGTCTTCCGGTGGCAGAGCGAAGCCGACCACCACGCACGGTCGAGGCGAATTTAGGGTCCTCAGCATAGAGCGCGCTCTCGATCTGTTCGAGCATGCGCTGCTCGTGCTCGGAGAGTGGCACGGTACCTCCCCCGGCACTAGGTCCTGGTTGTCGCCTCCGGGTAGACGACAAGTAGCCGACCTTGGCGGCTACTGCCACCAATGATACGAGTTCGATCAGTGCGCTACCACCTACTCGCCGATGTTCACGCCGTGCCGTCGGTGAGCCAGCCCGGCGCGGGACGTAACCGGGCCGCGGTAATCGCCAGCGCATCCTCCACATCGCGCAGGAATGCCTCCACCCGCGAGGCGAACTCGTCGGCCTGGGTGTCGCTGATCGCGCGGTCCAGTCCGGCCTCGAGCGCCGCCCTGGTTTCGGAGAAGGAGCTGAAGTAGTCCGACCACATGACGAATTCCGGAGCGGCCTGTTGCATCAGCACCCACGCGTTGCGGGAGCGAGCCCGCGGCGCCCGGTCGGCTCCGGTCGCGGCCAGCACCGCCCCGGCGCCGCGCAGGGCCGCCAGATACGCGCTGCGCAGCCGCTCGCTCGGGTCGGGTTCGGCCCAGGCCTGCTGCACCATCGTGTCCGCCCGGTCGAGCAGACCGCCCGCCCGGCCGGCACGTCGCGGATCGTCCATCCGACCAGCCATCTCGACACCTCCACATTTCGCATACCGGGCCCGGTCGACCGCGCCGAACCGAACAGGTATTCGAACGTTTCAATTGAATGTGAATATAGAGACGACCACCGACAGACTTTCGCGCCGAACGAGAGCCGCGCACCCTGGATGGGGACCCCGCACCCCCGTCCGACCCGCATCCGACGTCCGCCCCAGACCCCAGACACCTTCGACAGACAGAGACGGCCCCGAAGATATGGCTCCCCGCACATGACCGCCGTCAGGCCCCGCCACACCCCCGCGCCCGTCGTCGTCGACCTCTCGGCCGCGACATTGCGCCACCGGCTGAACGACGCCCTCGCCGTGTACGTCGCGGCGATGGACTATCCCCGCGGCACCGAACACCACCGCGCCCCGATGTGGGCCGAGCACACCACCCGGCCGGGCTGGCAGGCCGTCGCCGCGGTGGTACCCGACGACAGCGGCCAGATCGACCTGCGCACCGCGCCGATCGTCGCGATCGCCTACGGATATCGCGGTGCGCCGCACCAGTGGTGGCATCAGCAGGTGCACACCGGAATGCGCCGCTCGGGCTGGCCGGAGCAGACCGCGCGCGCCCTGCTGTCGGACTATTTCGAACTGACCGAACTGCACGTCCATCCCTCCGCCCAGGGACGCGGCATCGGCGAGACCCTGCTGGTGCGGCTGCTCGAGCAGCGCACGGAGGCGGCGGTACTGCTGTCCACACCGGAGGTGGACCGCGAGGCCAACCGCGCCTGGCGGCTGTATCGCCGGCAGGGATTCACCGATGTGGTCCGGCATTTCGTCTTCTCCGGTGATACCCGGCGCTTCGCCGTGCTCGGCCGCCGGCTACCGCTGCGGACGCCCGAGCAGTGACGACGCTGATCCTCGGCTCCGGCCACAACGCACTGGTCGCGGCCTGCTATCTGGCACGCGCGGGACATCCGGTGGAGGTTCTCGAGCGTGACGAGGTGCTCGGTGGCGCGGTGTCGACGGTCGAGCGCTTCCCGGGGCATCTCGTGGACCGCGGTTCCTCGGCGCACATCATGATCCGCCACACCGGCATCATCGAGGAACTCGAGCTGGAGAAGTTCGGGCTGCGTTACATCGACTGCGATCCTTGGGCTTTCGCGCCCGCGCCGGTGGGTTCCGGCGCCGAGCCGATCGTCTTCCACCGCGATGTCGACCGCACCTGCGCCTCGATCGAACGGGCCTGCGGCGCCCGCGACGCCGAGGCCTACCGGCGGTTCGTCCGTACGTGGGGGCCCCGGGCCCAGCGGGTGATGCGGGCGTTCGGCGGTGCGCCGACGCCGGGCCGGTTCCTGCGCGCGTTCTGGGGCCTGGATGCCCGGAGCGGCGGCAGCGCGCTGTCGCGGGAATTCCTGCAGTCCGGAGACGCCCTGCTGGACAGCTGGTTCGACGACGAACGACTGAAGGCGGCGCTGGCTTGGTTCGGCGCGCAGTCCGGGCCGCCGATGTCGGAACCCGGCACCGCGCCGATGGCCGGTTTCGCCGCATTGATGCACACGGTGCCGCCCGGCCGCGCGGTCGGCGGCAGCGGCGCGCTCACCACGGCACTCGTGGCGCAGTTGCGCGCCGACGGCGGAACCGTATCGGCCGGTGACGAGGTGACCGAGCTGCGCCGCTCGGGCGACGGCTGGCGGGTGCGCACGGCAGGCGGACGCGACCTGTTCGCCCACACCGTGATTTCCGGCACACACGTGCTCACCACCCTGGAATTGTTGCGGCGCGGCGGATTCGACGACACCGTCCTCGCCGACTGGCGGCGACGCATCCGGGTCGGGCCCGGTATCGGCATGGTGGTGCGGGCCGCCACCACCGCCCTTCCGGCGTACCCGGGCGCTGAACAACAGGAGTCGGCGCACGGACTGCAACTGCTGGTGTCCGATCGACGGCAGTTGCGCCTGGCCCACGCCGCCGCGCTGGCCGGGGAACTGCCGCCGCGTCCGGTGGTGCTGGCGATGAGTTTCAGCGCGCTCGACCCCACGATCGCGCCACCCGGCGAACATCAGCTGTCGCTGTGGGCGCAGTGGCATCCGCACCGGCTCGCCGACGGCAGTAACTGGCGCGCGCACGGTGAGCGCGAGGCCGACCGCATCATCGCCGAAGTCGATTCCTACGCACCGGGTTTCGCCGATTCGGTGCGGCAGCGGTACGTGCAGACCCCCGCCGATCTGGAGAGCGAACTGGGGCTGATCGGCGGCAACGTCATGCATGTCGAGATGTCGCTGGATCAGATGTTCTTCTGGCGGCCCATTCCGGAATTGTCCGGACAGAAGGTGCCGGGTGCGCCGGGGCTGTTTCTGACCGGGGCCTCCACCCATCCCGGCGGTGGGGTGTCGGGAGCCAGCGGGCGTACCGCGGCGGGCCTGGTGCTGCGCTCGCTGCGCCGCGGCCGTTTCGCGCGGCGATGACGGCGCGGCAGTGGCCGGCGGTGACCGCCGTGGCCTGGGTCGCGGCGCAGATCGCCTATCCCCTCACCGACGGCTCGGCGCGTGATCGGGTGACGGTCCTGATCGTCGCGCTGTCGGCGGCCACCGCGCTGCTGCACGCCTGGGTGGCCCGGGGCATCGGCTGGGCGGCCGGGTATGCCGTGATCGTCGGCGGCGTCGGCGCGGTCGCCGAAATGATCGGTACCGCACGCGGATTCCCGTTCGGCTGCTATCACTACGCGCACGGCCGGATCGGGCCCGACCTCGCGCAGGTGCCACTGGTCGTGCCGGTGGCCTGGGTCGGCGGTCTCTATCCGATCTGGGTGGCGACCGGGCTGCTGTGCCGCCGTACCGTCACCCGCATTCTGGCGACCGCGGTGGGCGCGGTGGGCTGGGACCTCTACCTCGATCCGCAGATGGTGGCCGACGGGCAGTGGACCTGGTGTTCGGCCCATCCGGGCCTGCCCGGAATCGGCGATATCCCGTATACGAACTACCTGGGCTGGTTCGCGGTCGGCGCCCTGATGGCGACGCTGCTCGCGGCGCTCGAACGCCGCTGCGCCCCGCGTGGCGCCGGACCCGCGGTACCGATCGCGGTGCTGCTGTGGACCTGGTTCGGATCGGCGCTGGCCCACGCGGTGTTCCTGGATCTGCCCGCATCCGCGGGGTACGGCCTGATCGGCCTCGGAGTGGTGGCCGTACCCACGGCGGTGTGGGTGCTGCGGGAGGCTCGGCACCGCGACCGGCTGCCCGCGCCGCCGTAAACGCCCGTCGCGTGCCGACGATCACAGCGGCTCATGGCACGATGTGTGCCGTGCAGCCGAGTCCGACACCATCGATGCCAGAGTCGACCCACACGCCGCGGCGAACCCGGCGTCGGCGCCTCTGGTCCGTAGCCTTGCTGGCGCTGCTGCTGGCACCGTTGCTGACCGGCTGCCTGCGGGTCCAAGTGTCGATGGGCGTCTCCTCGAACGACCGCGTGTCCGGGCACCTGGTGGCCGCGGTGATCCCGGCCAACGACAAGGACAAGGGCCCCGAGCTGAAGGCCCCCGAGACGCTGGCCGCGAAGATCCGGGTCGAGCCCTACAGCCAGGATGGCTACGTCGGCAGTCAGGTCTACTTCGACGACCTGACCTTCGGCGAGGTGCAGCAGCTGGGCGCGCTGTCGGATCAGACGCAGGGCATGTTCAACCTGCAGTTCATCCGCACCGGCGACAAGGTGACGCTCACCGGCCGGGTCGACCTGAAATCCGTTCCGCCGCAAGGTTCCGACGTGCAGTTCACCGTCGCGTTCCCGGCCCGGGTGGCCACCACCAACGGCACCCGCCAGGGCGATTCGACGGTCTCGTGGAAGCTTCCGGCCGGCGATGTGAGCACCGTGAAGGCCGAGGTCAGCTACGCCGATCCGAACACCCGTTCGTTCGCCGGCTGGGCCGGAATCGTCGGCGGCATCACCCTCGCGGTGGCCGCCATGGTCGCGGTGCTGGCGTATCTGAATCGCAACCCCACGCCGCCGTGGCGTCCGCGGGTGAAACAGGACGCCTGAGCCGGACCACGATGGGCGCCGCGAGCACCGTCCCCGCCGCCTCGGCGCAGCCGCCGGGAGAGGCCATATGACGCCGCGCGGCGCGCGGTCGGTAGTCGAGCCGATCGTCACGGCGGGCGCGATCGTGGCCGGTGCGGGATGTGCGGTGGCACTGGTGAACCGGCTGGCGATACGGCGGCTGCGGGCCGGCGCCACACCGGTGATCGAACCGGTGATCATCGCGATCCCGGCCCGCGACGAAGCCACCCGCCTCCCGCAGCTGATCGCGGATCTGCGTGCCCAGCAAGGGGTTTCGCGTATGCGGATCTGGATTCTCGATGACGGATCCACCGACGGCACCTTCCCGGCCGCCGTCGAGGCGATCGGTGACGACGACCGCTTCACCGTGGTCGCGGCCGACACCGACCCCGAACCCGGATGGACCGGCAAGACCGCGGCCTGCGCGCGCCTGGCCGAACTCGCGGGCGTCACCGTCGACCCGCCGCCCGGCGCCCTGATCTTCCTCGACGCCGACGTGCGGCTGCGCCCGCAGGCCATCGCCGCCGCGGTGAGCGAATTGCGCCGCAGCGGTGCGGGTTCGGTGTCGCCGTGGCCGTATCAGCGGGCCGGATCGCTCGCGGAGGCGCTGGTGCAGCCGCTGCTGTGCTGGTCGTGGGCCACGACGCTGCCGGTGCGGCTGGCCGATCGCAGCCTGCGGCCCTCGACCGCGGTGGCGTGCGGGCAGTTCCTCGTCTTCGACGCAGCGGTCTATCGCGCGGTGGGCGGGCATGCGGCGGTGGCCGGTTCGATCACCGAGGATCTGGCGCTGGCGCGGGCGCTGCGGCGGGCCGGACACCGGACCGTGCTGGCGGCGGCGGGGACGCTGGCGAGTACTCGGATGTACCGGGGCGCAGCCGAAGTCGACGGCGGCTACACCCGCTGGCTGTGGTCGGCCTACGGCGGCCCGGCCGGTGCGGTGGCGGTGGATACGGTCGCCGCGGTCGCGTACGTGCTGCCCGTCCTCGCGGCGCTGTTCGGCCGCGGCCGGATCCGGCGGACAGGTGTCGCGGGCTACGGATTGGCTGTCGCGAGCCGGCTGCTGGCCCGCTCACTGGAATCCGGGACGGGCCCGCGCGGCGCCGATCTCGGTGCGGCGCTGGCACATCCGGTGTCGATCGGCGCGTATCTGCGGCTGTCGGGCCGGTCCTGGCTGCTGCATCGGCGCGGCGCGCTGAGCTGGAAGGGACGCCCGGTGCCGGACGGCCCGGGCCGCTCGCGGCCCGGGCCCGCCGAACTCAGGGCACCGAGGTAACGCCCACCGTCGGCAGGAACATACAGGTGTTGGCGCCGTTGCGGACCGTGCCGAACACCGCCGCCAGCACCGTTCCGGAGCCGGTGTCCACCGGTACCGCGCGCACCCCGCCGACCGGCAGCGACGCCAGGAAGAAGTTGCGGATCGCCTGTTCGAACGCCGGGCGCACCTCGGGCGGCAGATTCGGCGGCACCATCGAGCCGATGACCTGGGACAGCGGGCCCATGGCCGCGAATCCGCCGCGGCCGTTGGACACGTTCAACCAAGCCACCTGCATGCCGGTGGTGTCGGCCCCGTCGGAACCCATGCCGTAGGGGACGAAGGCGAACATCGTCTGGCCCGCCTTCACCGCGGACAGGTCCAGACCGGGTACCGGCACCGCCAGTTTGGGCCACGGCCCGGGCACCGCACCGGCCAGCGCCGGCACGAGCCCGAGAGTGCTGCCGTCCTGGCAGAACGCCGACCCGGACGGATACAGGAACGGCTGGATACCCAGCTGCTTCAGCGAGTCGACCGCCGTCTGATACGCGCTCAGCAAATCCGTCGCCGCCGCCGGGTTCTGGCCCAGGGCGGCGATGGTGGCGGCGGGGTCGGGCGGGGCGGCGGTCGCGGCGGCGGCGCCGGCGAAGGTCAGCGCACCGGTCACGGTGAGCGCTGCGGAAAGACGGACGAGACTGGTCACCACGGCCATCGGGGTTCTCCTGAGTTCGGCGGAACATCCGCACCAGGGTCGGTCCGCCGGGCCGCACAGCATGACTCGGGGACCTCCGCGTCGTCACGGTGCACGAGAGGGTACCGCCGGTGGAGGCGAATGCGTGGCAACACGCCCGCGAAACGCCGATCAGGCGCTGACGGCCGCCGGGGTCACCGTGTAGCCGAGGTTGGTGAGCACCTCGGTGGTCGCCTTGGCGAAGTTCAGGGTGATGAAATGCAGGCAGGGCACGCCCTCGTCGATCAGTCGCTGCCCGATCTCCGTGGCGATCTCGATGCCCACCGCGCGCACCGCGTTGCGATTGGCCTCCGGGTCGTTACCGGCCGCCTGCTCGAGCCGCTGCATGACCCGCGCGGGCAGCGGCCGGCCCGACAGTTCCTCGGCGCGCTGCACCGTGCGCAGCGAGGTGATCGGCATCAGCTCGGGAATGATGGGCTTGGCGCCTTGTTCGGCGTCGTAGGCCGCGACCCGATCCCGCAGGCGCAGATAGTGTTCCACGTCGAAGAACATCTGCGTGATCGAATATTCCGCTCCCGCACGCAGTTTCGCGGTCAGATAGCGGGTGTCGTGGTCCAGGTCGGGCGATCGGTAGTGGCCCTGCGGAAACGACGCCACGCCCACGTGGAAGTCGCCGAGTTCGCAGACCATGCGCACCAGTTCCTCGGCGTATTCGACACCGTCTGGATGTTTGCGCCACTCCCCCAGCGGATCGCCCGGCGGGTCGCCGCGCAGTACCAGCATGTTGCGAATGCCGGCGTCGGCGTAGCTGCCGACGATGGATCGCAGTTCGGCGACGCTGTGCCCGACCGCGGTCAGATGCGCGACGGTGAGCAGTGTGGTTTCGCGGGCCAGCTGCCCGGTGATGCGCGCGGTGCGATCGCGGGTGGATCCGCCCGCACCGTAGGTCATCGACACGAACGCCGGATGCATCCGCTCGAATTCACGGGCGGCGCGCCAGAGCCGCGCCTCGGCGGCGGCGTCGCGGGGCGGATTGAATTCCACCGAGAACGGAATGGTGCCGTCGGGGCGGCGGCCCAGCTGCCCCACCACGGAGGGAGTTCCGGACGGCGTCCGGGAAGGTCGGCCTGGGGTCGATCGTCCCCGTACGTTGTCGAAACTCACCGGTCCAGTGTAGTAGGACACCCTCGCTCGACGGGCCGCCCGGTCCGGATCCGTGCCGGTCCAGCCGCTAATGCGCCTCGGGCCGGAGCTGTGCATCGCCCGTGCGGCCCACCGTCCGCCCAGCCGACTCCGGGACGGCGTCCCCACCCGCTTGCTATCTGTCGACCGGCCGCCCCCCGAGCCCACGGGACCGTCGCGCACGGACCGGCCGACCGGCCTCGATCTCCCCCGTCCGATGCGGTGCGGTGCCGGTCACGTGCCGGCTACGGCGCTGTCGGGCGGCGGAACCGACGCAGTAAGGTTCACGGTGGTCCGGCAGGCGCCGCGACGCGAACCCGTTCGCGATGCCCTGCCGGAGGGAATCGGCGGGACCGCCGCAGCCGTCGCCGGTGCAGACGCAGGTCTCGCCGGCCACATTCTCGGCACGCCGGATACGCCCCGGCGTGCCCGGTGTCGGCTCGCCGATACGACGAACTATCTGGAGGTTGCGTTGTCCGTTGGTCCGGCCAGCCCGGCACGTCCGGCGCCGAACGACTCCGCGGCGCTGGTGCGCGCGGTCGAACAGGCGCTGACCGGATTCTTCGCCGGCCGCCGCGAACTGGTCGCCGAACTGGGGCCGGTCGTCATCTCCGCCACGGCCGCCCTCGAGGACTTCGTGCTGCGCGGAGGCAAGCGGACCCGGCCGTCGTTCGCCTGGACCGGATGGCTCGGCGCGGGTGGCGATCCGACCGGTGACCAGGCCGAATCGGTCCTGACCGCATGCGCGGCGTTGGAATTGGTGCAGGCGTGCGCGCTGATCCACGACGACATCATCGACTCCTCCCGCACCCGGCGCGGCTTCCCGACCGTGCACGTGGACTTCGAACATCGCCACCGCGACCGCGCCTGGGGTGGCGATTCGGCGCATTTCGGCGTGAGCGTCGCGATCCTGATCGGCGATCTGGCGCTGACGTGGGCCGACGACATGGTCGCCGCGGCCGGGCTGGACGCGGCGGCCCGGGCCCGGTTCGCCCCGGTCTGGGCGGCGATGCGCACCGAGGTGATGGGCGGCCAGCTGCTCGACGTGCACGGTGAGGCCGGCGCCGACGATTCGGTGGCCGCCGCGCTGCGGATCAACCGGTACAAGACCGCCGCCTACACCGTGGAGCGGCCGCTGCACCTCGGCGCGGCACTGGCCGGGGCCGATCCGGAACTGATCGCCGCCTACCGCGAGTTCGGCACCGATATCGGCATCGCCTTCCAGCTACGCGACGACCTGCTCGGCGTCTTCGGCGACCCGGCCGTCACCGGCAAACCCTCCGGTGACGACCTGCGCGAGGGCAAGCGCACGGTCCTGGTCGCCGAGGCGCTGCGCCGCGCCGACGCCACCGATCCCGCGGCCGCGCGGCTGCTGCGCTCCGCGCTGGGTACCGACCTCGCCCCCGAACAGGTCACCGAGTTGCGCGACCTCATCACCCGACTCGGCGCCGTCGACGATGTGGAGCGCCGCATCACCGAACTCACCGACCGCGGCCTCGGCGCGCTGGCGGCCAGTTCGGTCACGCCCGAGGCCGGCGATCGGCTGCGCGCGATGGCGCTGGCCGCGACCAGGCGGGTGGCATGAAAACCGTTGCCGGACAGTGTGATCGGATCGTCGTCGTGGGCGCCGGACTGTCCGGGCTGGCCGCGGCGCTCTATCTGACCGGAGCGGGACGCCGGGTCACCCTGCTCGAACGCGCCGATCATCCGGGTGGGCGGGTCGGCGTGTACCGCGGTCCGGATTACGAGATCGACTCCGGGGCAACGGTTCTCACCCTGCCCGGGCTGATCGACGAGGCGCTGGCCGCGGTCGGCACCGATGCCGCGGCCCACGGACTGCGGATCCACCGCCTCGATCCCGCCTATCAGGCGCGCTTCGCCGACGACAGTGTGATCGGCGTGTACGCGGATCCGGAGCGGATGGCCGCCGAGGTGCGGCGCGCGTGCGGTGCCGCGCACGCGCAACGCTATCTGGACCTGCGGGACTGGCTGGCCCGGATCTACGCCGGCGCCTACGACCAGTTCATGGACACCAATTTCGATTCCCCGCTCGACATGGTCCGCATCCCCGAGAAGCGCGCGGCCCTGTGGGAACTGGTGCGCCTCGGCGCCTTCGGCCGGCTCGGCCCGCGCGTTCAGCGCATCCTGGGCGATCCGAAGTTGGCGCGGCTGTTCACCTTTCAGGCCCTCTACGCCGGGACCGCGCCCGCGCAGGCATTGGCCGTCTACGGCGCCATTCCGCACATGGACACATCGCTGGGCGTCTACTTCCCGGTCGGCGGCATGCGGGCGATCACCGCGACACTGGCGGCCGCGTTCACCGGCGCCGGCGGGCAGCTGGAACTGAACTGCGAGGTCAGCGGTATCGAGTATCACGCCGGACGCGCCCGGCGGGTCCGCACGACGGACGGGCGCGGCTTCGACTGCGACGCGGTGGTCCTGACCGCCGACCTCGGCTCGCTGAGCCGCTTCGGCATTCGCCGGCGCCGCCCGTTACGTGCGGCGCCTTCCGCCGTGGTTGCGCACGGCACCATCCCGGCCGAGGTGGCCGCGCGGTGGCCGCTACAGGCCCACCACACCATCGACTTCGGCCGCTTCTGGGACGAGACCTTCGCCGAGATCGCCGCGCGTCGCGGCCGCGGGCGGCTGATGAGCGATCCGTCGCTGCTGATCACCCGGCCCGCGCTCAGCGACGCCGGTCAGTTCGTCGAACGGCCCACCGGCCGCTACGAACCGCTGTCCGTGCTGGCCCCGTGCCCGAATCTCGATGCCGCGCCGCTGGATTGGCCGCGTCTGGGATCGGCGTACCTGGGAGAACTACTCGCCGTGCTGGAACAGCGCGGCTACCGGGGTATCGCCGAGCATTTCACAGTCGATCACCTCGACACGCCGCAAACGTGGTACGAGCAGGGCATGATCGCCGGAACGCCGTTCTCGGCGGCGCACTTGTTCCGCCAGACCGGACCGTTCCGCACCCGCAATCTCGCCCGCACCCCGGCCAACGTGGTGCTGGCCGGATGCGGCACCACACCGGGGGTCGGCGTGCCGACCGCGCTGCTGTCGGGAAAACTGGCCGCCGAACGCATTACCGGCGCCTTCCGGCACGCCGAGGGCGCCACGGCGCCGACCGGCGCGCCAGGGTTGCCGGCAAACCGTTAAACTGGCCCGCGAACTGACCACTCCCGCGGTTCCGCACCGCACGACATTCCCGGGGGGAAGACGACCCATGCCGACCCCCGATATGGACACTGCCCCGGTGACAGCGCCGGTGACCAGTACGGTTACCACGGTGCCGGTGACCGTCGTGCCGGTCCCCGAGCCGGCCGTGCACACCGTGCGCTGGTGGGTCCGCTGGGCCGGTGACTTCTTCCGCAGCCCCGAGGGACATGCCGCCCTGCTCGGCTTCTGGGGTGCGGTCCTGATCACCTTCGGTGGCCTGGGCGCCGGCGCGGTGCGCCGCAGCGATCCGCTGCTGGAGGCGGCACACCTTTCCTGGCTGCGATTCGGGCACGGCTACGCGCTGGCCACCATCGTGGTGTGGCTGGGTGTGCTGTCGATGATCATCGCCTGGGTCCGGTTGGGGCGCATCACCATCGGCACCGGCGCGCGCCGCGGTCCCGGCAGCACGGTGACGCTGAACGAACTGCGGGTGATCGTCGGCATCTGGATCCTGCCGCTGCTGTTCGCGGTGCCCATGTTCAGCCAGGACGTGTACTCGTATCTGGCGCAGGGCGCACTGCTGCGCGACGGTTTCGACCCCTACAAGGTCGGCCCGGTGGTCAATCCCGGTGTGCTGCTGGACAACGTGAGCCCGGTGTGGACCACCACCACCGCGCCCTACGGTCCGATCTTCCTGCTCATGGGGCAGGCCATCACCAGCATCACCGGTGACAACGTGGTGGCCGGCACCATCGCGATGCGCCTGGTCATGCTGCCGGGCCTGGCCCTGATGATGTGGGCCGTCCCGCATATGACCAAACACCTCGGTGGCAAGCCGACGGTGGCGCTGTGGCTGGCGGTGCTCAACCCGCTGGTGCTGATCCACCTGATCGGCGGCGTGCACAACGAGATGCTCATGGTCGGCCTGATGGCCGCCGGCATCGCCCTGGTGCTGGAGCGGCACCACGCGGCCGGCATCGTGGTGGTCGCGATCGGTGTCGCGATCAAGGCGACGGCCGGTGTCGCGCTGCCGTTCCTGGTGTGGATCTGGATGATTCACGAGCGCGAGCGGCGAGCCGCGGAGAACAAGGGACCGCTGCCGCATCCGATTCGCACCTTCGCCAAGATCGCCGGCCTCGGCGTGTCGGTGTTCGCGGTGGTCTTCGTGGCCGCCTCCGCGGCCGCGGGTGTCGGTATCGGCTGGCTGACCGCGCTCTCGGGATCGAAGAAGATCATCAACTGGCTCTCGCTGCCGACGGTCATGGCGCACATGGTCACCTGGGTGACGCCGCTGAATCTGGGTGAGGTGCTGGTGTGGACGCGGGGACTCTGCGCGCTCGCGCTGGTCGCGATCCTGGCGTGGACCTGGTGGCACTACAAGAGTTCCGAACGCGATGCGGTGATGGGCATTCTCATCGCCTTCGTCGCGATCGTGATCCTCTCTCCAGCGGCGCTGCCCTGGTACTACTCGTGGCCGCTGGCACTGGCCGCCGGATTCGCCATGTCCACCACCACGTTGATGATCCTGGTCGGGTTGTGCACCTGGTTGATGCTGGTGTTCCAGCCGGGCGGATCGATCGGCCTGTACAACGTCTGGCACGTCGCGGCGGCCACCTTCGTCGCGGTCGTGGCGGCGCTGTCGCTACGCAAGGTGGATCCGCTGCGGCTGCGCGCCGATTCGGGCAGACCCAAGCAATGACCGGCCGCGGCGCCGACGCCGAACTGGCGGCCGCATACCGGCACTGCAGGGCCGTCGCTGCGGAACACGGCCGCACCTACTTCCTGGCCACCCGACTGCTGACACCACCGCAACGGGCCGCGGTGCACGCCCTCTACGCGTTCGCGCGGGTGGTCGACGACGTCGTGGATCATGCCGAAAGCCCCTGGTACGCGGCCGGTTTCGACGGAACTGGACTCGGCACCGCCGATCGCGCTGCGGCATTGCGGCTGGACCGGATCGAAACGCAACTCCATACCGCGCTGAACGAGGCGGGCATCTTCGGAACGGACGAGCCCGCCCACGGGTTCGACGCCCCCGCCCGCGGGGGCGAGTCGGCGGCCCTGAACACCGGCGGGAACGAGCCGAACACGGACTCGGATCGCTCGCATTCGAGCGCGGGCACGCGGCGGAGCCGTGAACGAGCCGAGGACATCGTGCCGGTGGGCGTTGTCCACGCCTCCGCCACGGCGGACCGCGGTACCACGGCAGCACGCGTCGCAAGCACCACCGGGACGGCCACGAGCAGTGTCGCGGCCGCCGGCCGGGCCGTGACCGGCACGACGGACGCCCAGTGCCGTCTTCCTGGGGGCGCGGCGATCGACGGCTGGGTCCTCGCCGCACTCGTCGACACCATCGCCCGGTATCGCATTGCGCCCGAACACTTCCGGGTGTTCCTCGATGCGATGCGGATGGATGTGCCGGGGAGCGCGCTGTTCCGGAGTCGGTACGCGGATATGGGCGAATTGCGGGAGTACATGCGCGGTTCGGCGGCGGCGATCGGGCTGCAATTGCTGCCGGTCCTCGGCACGGTGGTACCGGTGGCCGAGGCCGAACCGGAGGCCGCGGCGCTGGGTGAGGCATTCCAGCTCACGAACTTTCTGCGTGATGTCGCCGAAGACCTCGACCGCGGGCGCATCTATCTACCGGGTGACGAACTCGCCGCCTTCGGGGTCGACGCGGATCTACTCGCCCACTGCCGGCGCACCGGCCGGACCGATCCGCGGGTCCGGCGCGCGCTGGCACATCTGATCGCGGTCAACCGCGCGGTCTATCGCACCGCCGCCCCGGGCATCGATCTGCTCCGGCCGCGGGTACGACCCGCCATTCGCACCGCGGCCGTGTTGTACGGCGAAATCCTCGACGAGATCGAACGGCACGACTACGCCGTATTCGACCGCCGCGCAACGGTTCCCACCTCGCGGCGGCTTCGGGTCGCGATCACCGAAGTGGGTGCCGGGTTGCGCCGGCCGAGGAATCCGGCGCCGTCTCTCCCCACCGCGACCCCCTGGGTTTTCCGCACAGCACAGCCGAACGTGCCACACGCCTGACACCGCGCTCAGCGCACCACCAGCCCTCGGTGAGATGGTCGGCGCGATCCACGAGCGCGCACCCCAGGCCAGGATCCTGCTGGTGCAATACCTGCCGGTGCTGGGCCAGGACGCGGACCTATGCCCCGCCATCGCACTCCACCCGTCCGCGGCGACCACCGCGCGGCACACCTACGACGGCCTGCTCGCCGCGACCGGGGCCGCGGCCGCCACCACCGGCGTCACCGCGGTCGGCCTGCCCGGCGCCGACCGGCACACCGCCTGCGCGGCGGCGGCCTGGACGGACGGCTTCCACCGTCCGACCGCCGACGATCCGGCCCGGGTGATCAGCTCATATCACCCGTATCTCGCAGGCATGACCGCCACGGCCGACTACCTCACGCGGCAATCACCCCGCTGAAGGTCCGAACACTCCGCCCGGCTCAGAACGGTTCGGCGGCGGCCCGGCGAACGACCTCGCGGGCGAGCGGCCCGTGGATGGCGTCGATCGGACGGCCCGGCAGGGTGTCGTCCTCGGCGTACATCCACTCGAGGATTTCCTCGTTCGTATATTTCGCATCCCGCATCACCGTGATGAGGCCGGTCAGGGGTTTGACGACCGCGCCCGAGGAGTCGAAGAAGTCCTTCGGGATGCCCGCGATACCGCCGCGGCGGATCGCGAGCAATTGATGATCGCGCAGCATCTGATGCACTCTGGTCACCGCGATGCCGAGTTGTTCGGCCACATCCGGCAACGGAAGCAGGGTCACCGATTCGGGAACGACATCGTCGCTGCAGGGAAATGCACTCACCTGCACAACGGTAGTCCGTCGGCTCCGGGATACGGCGTACGCCCGCTTTCCGCGGGGGCGTGAGCACGTCATCGGCGACCGTGACGGCGCGCGCCTATACGATCGGGGGTGCCGTCACGGGGCGGCAACCGCTAGGTGAAATTCGGAGGACAGCAGTTGATCGGCCAGATGCTGGACGGGCGCTACCGCATCGACGCGCCGATTGCGCGCGGTGGGATGTCGATGGTGTTCCGGGGAGTCGACACCCGGCTGGACCGGCCCGTGGCGATCAAGGTGATGGACCCCAAGTTCGCCGGTGACCCGCAGTTTCTGACCCGCTTCGAATTCGAGGCCCGCTCGGTGGCCAAGTTGAAGCATCCCTCGCTGGTGGCGGTCTACGACCAGGGCATCGACGGGGAGTATCCGTTCCTCATCATGGAGCTCGTCGAGGGCGGCACCCTGCGCGAACTACTGCGCGAACGCGGGCCGATGCCGCCGCACGCGGTGCGTGCCGTCGCCGAACCGGTGCTGCGCGCGATCGGTGTGGCGCACGCCGCCGGACTCGTGCACCGCGACGTCAAACCGGAGAACGTGCTGATCTCCGATGCCGGTGAGGTGAAGATCGCCGACTTCGGCCTGGTGCGCGCGGTGGCCGGGTCGAATATGACCTCGGCCAGCGTCATCCTCGGCACCGCGGCGTATCTGTCACCGGAACAGGTCACCGCCGGTAATGCCGACGCCCGCAGCGATGTCTACTCCTTCGGCATCCTGATCTTCGAAATGCTCACCGGCCGTGCGCCGTTCACCGGTGACACCTCGCTGTCGATCGCGTATCAGCGGGTCGAGAAGGATGTGCCGAGCCCGAGCCGGTTCATCGAGGGCGTACCACCGGAATTCGACGAACTGGTCGCGCACGCCACCGCCCGCGAACCGGCGCACCGCTTCGCCGACGCCACCGATATGGCCACCGAACTGCATCGCATCGCCACCGCGCTGCACCTGCCCGACTACCGGGTTCCGGCGCCGCGGGAATCGGCGGAACACCTCTCCGCGCGATACCGCGTCGTCCAGACCCCCGCCGCCGGGCCCACCCACACCCCGCAGCCGGTCACCGAGGCGACGACCCGGCTGGCGCCCGAACCGTCCCACACCCGGGTGATGACCGCGGCCCATCCGATGCCCGATCCCGAACCGGAGCGCCCGCATCAGCCGCCGCCTCCACCGCATCGGCCGGAATTCGTCCCCGACCGCGGCAGGTCCCGGCGCCGGGTGCTGATCTGGGCGGCCGTGGTGGTGGTCCTCGCGCTGCTGCTGGGTATCGGCGGCTGGTGGCTCGGCGTCGGCCGCTATTCGTCGGTGCCGGCGATCGCCGGGATGACCACCGAACAGGCGACCACGAAGCTGAAGGACGCCGGATTCGGGACGACCGTACGTGACAGGGCGTCCGACATCATTCCGGTCGGCGGGGTGGTCGGCACCGACCCTTCCGCCGGGGCGAAGGTGCTGAAGGGGTCGACGGTCGCCGTCCTGGTGTCCAGTGGCCAGCCGCACGTGCCGCAGTTTCAGCCCGGCCAGGACACGAAGACGGTGAACCAGCTCATCCGCGATGCCGGGCTCACCCCCGTCGACGGCGGCGAGAAACCCAGCACCGCACCGAAAGGGTCGGTGGCGCAACTGGATCCGGCACCCGGCACGGTCCTGCCGACCGGTGCGCAGGTGAAGGTCTATCGCAGTAAGGGTTCGCAGCCGGTGAAGCTGCCCGATGTGCGTGGCAAGACCGTCGAGGAGGCGAAGGCGACGCTGCAGAACGCCGGACTCACCGTCGGCGACACCCGCACCGACTTCGACGCGAAGATCAAGCCGGGGCAGGTCGCGGGCACCGATCCGTCCGCCGGCACCCAGGTGCTCTCCGGTGCGACGGTGACGCTGATCGTCTCCGACGCCATCCAGGTTCCCGATGTCATCGGCAAGAACGCCGCCGCGGCCCGCTCCGAACTCGAGGGAATGGGTCTCAAGGTCGTGCTGAACCAGGTGTTCAGCGGCGACCGCGGCACCGTCCGGGTGCAGTCACCGTTCGGTGGCGCGAATGTGGCGCCCGGATCGACGGTCACCCTGACCGTCCTGCCGTTCTGAACCCGGACTCAGCCGAGTACACCGCCCACATCCGCGCCGCCGAGCAGTTCGGCCTCGCTGATGCCCAGCCGCCGACCGGCCAGATCGAGCGCCTGCCGCAGCACCGCACTGGCGCTGGCGCCGACCACCTGGGACAGTTCTAGCCGGCCGTTGCCGCGCACCACCCGTACCCGGCAGCGCCACGCGATGCCGGCGCGGTCGACCTCGGGGCGTTCGATCACGATCGTGACCGGGACACCGTCGATCTCGAGCACATGTTCGGCGAGGGCGGCGATCGGCCTGCCCGCAGTTTGCAATCCCCTGGCTACCGATGCGCTCTGCATAGCGATCCTCTCAGCACATATCCCGCACAGCCTGTTGCCGCTGCAGTGTCACGCCTGGAAACCTAGTGCAGGTTCCGGCGTTCAGCAACCTGGCAGCTAACTTTTGCGGATCATGTCACGATCGCGTGATTCCCGGACGGCGTTCAGCCGACCGTCAGCAACGGGTCACCGGTTTCCGGATCGTTGACCGCGACCACCGCGGCGGTGGTGAACACCTCCACCGGCACCCCGCCGATACTCGGGCTGATGTTGGTGGTGATCTGCGCGGCGGCCGCGGCGGGCGCATAGCCGTGAGCCACGTCGAACCCCCAGGAGATCTCGTAACCCCAGCAGATGTTGAAGATCAGCAGGCGACTGCCGTCGCGCAGCACGACCTCCGACGGGATCCCGTCGCGGTCGCGGTCGCGCAGCAACCGCAGGATGGTGCGATCGGCGTTGCCGATCCGCAGCGCGCTCTGCGCGCTGGCCGGACCTTCCCCACGCGGGCGGCCGTCACCGCGCGAGGGGCCCTCGTCATTGCGAAATACGACGTCCACTACGGCCGATCCGTCACCGCAGCATCTCGGCGACCAGGAATGCCAATTCCAAGGACTGCTGCGTATTGAGGCGCGGATCGCAGGCCGTCTCGTAGCGGTCCTCGAGATCCAGATCCGAGATGTCCTGCGCGCCACCGAGGCATTCGGTGACGTTCTCGCCGGTGAGCTCGATGTGCAGGCCGCCCGGATGCGTACCCAGGGCGTGATGAACCTCGAAGAAGCCCTGCACCTCGTCGACGATGCGATCGAAGTGGCGGGTCTTGTACCCGGTGGACGATTCGTGGGTGTTGCCGTGCATGGGATCGCACTGCCAGATCACCTGATGTCCGGTGGCCTGCACCTTCTCGATGATCGGCGGCAGCACGTCGCGGACCTTGGTGTTGCTCATCCGCGCGACGAGGGTGAGCCGGCCCGGCTCGTTGGTGGGGTCGAGCCGCTCGACGTATTCCACGGCCTGATCCGGCGTGGTGGTCGGGCCGATCTTGATGCCGATCGGATTGGCCAGCAGTTCGGCGAAGGCGATGTGGGCGCCGTCGAGCTGGCGGGTCCGCTCACCGATCCACAGGAAATGCGCGGACAGGTCGTAGAGCACCGGATCGCCCGCCGCGTTGTGGGACAGGCGCAGCATGGCCCGCTCGTAGTCGAGCACCAGCGCCTCGTGGCTGCAGTAGATCTTGGCCGACTGCAGGCTGGGGTCCTGCACCCGGCAGGCGTTCATGAACGCCAGGCCGCGGTCGATCTCGGAGGCCATCTGCTCGTAGCGGGCCCCGGCCGGCGACTGCGCGACGAAATCGCGGTTCCAGTCGTGCACCTTGTGCAGATCGGCCATCCCCGCGCCGGTGAGCGCGCGCACGAGGTTCATCGCGGCGCTGGCGTTGGCGTAGGCGCGCACCAGCCGCGAGGGGTCGTGTTCACGCTGCGCCGCATCGGCGACCAGCGCGTTGACCATGTCGCCGCGGTAGGACTTGAGGCCGAGCGCGTCGACATCGGCCGAACGGGGTTTGGCGTACTGGCCCGCGATCCGGGCCACCTTCACCACCGGCAGGCTCGCACCGTAGGTCAGCACCACCGCCATCTGCAGCAGGGTGCGAATGTTGCCGCGGATATGCGGTTCGGTGTTGTCGGCGAAGGTTTCCGCGCAGTCGCCGCCCTGCATCAGGAAGGCTTCGCCGCGGGCCACCTCGGCCAGATGCAGCCGCAACTCCTCGACCTCGGCGGGCACGCACAGCGGCGGCACGCTCTCGAGAACGGTGCGCATGGTGGCGGCCTGCTCGGGATCCCACGACGGCTGCTGCAGGGCGGGGCGGGCGAGGGCGGCGTCGAGTCGCCGACGGAGCTCGGCAGGCAGCGGTGGCAGTTCCGGCAAGCGATCGATCGGTACGTCGACGGTCCAGTTCACCAGATCAGAATACGGACCTTCCGCAATCTCGGGGTAACCCGGAGGGTAGGGGGCGATGAATACGCCCGCGCGGGCGGGGCCGTAACCTCGAGCGCGGGGCCGGGTCGGGCGGTTCGGCCGAGATATCACCGCGAGCGCCGGTGTACGCCGAATCGGAAAGGGCACGACCGCGTGAAATATTTTTATGACTGCGAATTCATCGAGGACGGGGTGACGATCGATCTGATTTCGATCGGCGTGGTCTGCGAGGACGGTCGGGAATATTACGCGGTGTCAACGGAATTCGACCCCGAGCGGGCCGGGCAGTGGGTGCGGCGCAATGTATTGCCGAAACTCCCCTCCCCCTCCTCGCCCCTGTGGCGCAGCCGGCAGCGCATTCGCGACGACCTCTATCAATTCCTGGTGCCGCGTCCCACCGTGCGGCCGGAATTGTGGGCATGGGTGGGCGCCTACGACCATGTGGCGTTCTGCCAGCTGTGGGGTTCGATGGTCGATCTGCCGGCGGCCCTGCCGCGCTACACCAACGAGCTGCGCCAGCACTGGGATCACCACGGCCGGCCGGACCTGCCCCCGGTTCCGGCCGACGCGCACGACGCGCTGGCCGACGCCCGGCACAATCTCGCCAAGTACGAGGCCATCGAGGCGTTCCGCCGCAGCGGCGCGATCACCGGAATCGATCGGCGGTAGAGACGAAACTCGGCCCCCGGACAACCGTCCGGGGGCCGAGAACGTCGGTAGCGTGCCAGCGGTCAGCTCGCTAGGGTCTCCGGGATCCGCTCGGCCTCGGGCCGGCTGCCGGAGGGCACGCCCTTCTTCAGGCTGGCGGCGTAGACGTCGACGTACTCCTGACCCGACATCCGCATCAGCTCGTACATGATCTCGTCGGTGACGGCCCGCTCGACGAAGCGGTTACCGCCCATGCCCTCGTAGCGGGAGAAGTCGATCGGCGCACCGAATTTCACGGTGACGCGGCGGCGGCGCCACCGGAACGGGCCGGGAGGGCACACCTCGTCGGTCCCGATCAGTGCCACCGGGATCACCGGCACACCGGTCTCCAGGGCGAGGCGTGCCACACCGGTCTTGCCCTTGTACAGGCGGCCGTCGGGCGAGCGGGTGCCTTCCGGGTACAGGCCCACCATGCGGCCCTCGCTCAGCAGTTTGCGAGCGGTGTTGAGCGCGTCCTCGGCGGCGCTGGCGCCGCTGCGGTCGATCGGATACTGGCCGGTGCCGGAGAAGAAGAACTTCTGCAGCCGGCCCTTGAGTCCGGGCGTGGTGAAGTATTCGGCCTTGGCCAGATAGGTGATGCGACGCGGGCTCAGCAACGGGGTGAACAACCAGTCGGTGAACGACAGATGATTGCCGGCGAGGATGACTGCTCCGTCGGCGGGGATATTCTCCACGCCCTCGACCTTCGGCCGGTTGTAGATGTGCATGAAGGGCCCGACCAGCACGAATTTGAGCAGCCAGTAGAACATTGCGTCCTTTCCCCTGTGATTGTCGAACGGGACCGGCCTCGTCGCAGGCACCTCCGTCGGCACCGACTCTACCGTCGCCGACCTGCTGCGACCAACCCCACACGAGGTATTTCACATGTCGGCAATCACATCGGTGAAATCGGGTACACATTAGGTGCTTCCGCCGCGCGAAACCGACCGGGCGTCGAGCGAATCGGCGAGATGTGCGACGCCGCGGATCATTTGCTCCCGACCCGTATGCCTCGCCCGTCGAACGAGTACGACGAGAGTGGCCGATTCCCGTGGAGGACTATTCCCGGCCCGCCGTGGAGCGGGCTCGCCGCACGGCCGCCGAATCGGCGCCGCGGCCGGTTGCCGGCGCAAGCCCCTCGGCAGCCCCGGTCTCCAGGGCCGTGCGCGCGAGTTCGGCGGCGCCGATCATGCCCGCCGCCTCCCCCAGTTGCGTGGTGCGGATGCGGGCCAGCGGACGATGGCGGCCGCCGGTTATCGCGGCGGCGTAATGCTCGCGGGCGTCGTCGAGGAACAGCGGCGCCGAGGAGCTGACGCCGCCCGCGATGACGATCAGGTCCGGATCGAAGATATCGCTGACGAAGGCCAGTCCCAGCCCGAGCCAGCGGGCGAAATCGGCCATCACGTGCAACGCCACCGGATCACCGTCGTGGGCCGCGCCCGCGACCCGCCGCCCGGTCAGCGATCCCGGATCGCCGACCACCTCCCGCGCCAGGATCGTCGACGGCATCGGATCGGTGGCGAGCATCTCGATCGCGGTGTCGACCAGTGCCGTCCCGCTGCAGTACCGCTCCCAGCAGCCGCGTTTGCCGCACGGGCAGATCCGGCCGTGCGGCACCACCTGCAGATGCCCCAATTCCGGTGCGACACCGTAGCTTCCGCGATACAGCCGCCCCTCCACCAGCAGCGCCGCGCCGATTCCGGTGCCGATCGCGACCAGCACGCCGTTGTGCGCGCCGGCGGCCGCGCCGAACCGGTATTCGGCCCACATCGCGGCATTGGCATCGTGTTCGAGGATCACCGGCAACCCGAGCCGGCGTCCGAGCCGCCCGGCGACCGCGGTGTCCTCCCACGGCAGATGCGGCGCGAAGCGCACCGAGGACCGGGATTCGTCGACGAAGCCGGCGACCGCCAGCCCGACCGCCCCGATGTCGTGACGCGCGCACAGTTCCCGCACCGCGCGGTCGAGACCGTCCTCGAGCGCGTGCGCCGAATGCGGGGTCGGCGCCTGGACGGTGTCGAGCACCTCCCCGTCCCCGTCGACCACCGACGCCCGGATATTCGTCCCGCCGACATCGACGCCGACGGTGAGCGGAGCCTCTCGTCCGACCCGAGTGGTCATTTCTTGATCCGCACCGGGATGGGAACGTATCCGGGTCGCTCGACCGAATCCCGCCCCCGCCCAGCACGTTTGGTGGCACGCCGGCCACCCCGCCGCGCCTCGCTCCCCGGCTCGTCGCGCACCGCGTTCGCTCCCGGCCCATCGGCCGACTGCGCGGCGTCGTCCCGGGTAGATCCGGGCGCGTTCCCATCCCGCCGGACGGCGCCGCTCGCGCGACGGTCGCCCGCGTCCGCACCACCATCGTGCGCGCTGCCGGCCGCACCGCCCGCGATCCACCCGTCGTGCTCGGTGCGCTCCGAACTGGGATCGGCACCGACTTCCGTTGCCGCGGAATCGACTTCGTCCGATGCGTTGTCGGCATCCGGAAGGTCGTCCGGGAGCAGCGGTTCGACCGGCACGCCGGCCAGCGCCTCGCGCAGCACCGTCACGATCGCCGTGCCGTGGTCGGCGATCGCGGCGACCACTTCGTGATGCTCACCGCGGACCAGTGCCGCGGTCGCGCAGAGCGGGCACCAGCTGCAGCTGTCCCATTCGCGGCCGTCGGCGGCCGCGCGACGCAGGGTGGGTTCGACGCGTTCGAGCAGGGTTTCGGCGAGGGCGCGCAGTTCCTGGGCGAATTCGCCGAAACTGTCGTCGTGGGCGTGGGTCATTGCGGCCATACCCCCGGGTCGGGCCGGAAACGCACGACGAGTTGCTCACCGTCGAGTTCGGCGCCGTCGACCGTGCACCGCCGCAATACCGGCGCCAGTCGTAGCCGCCGCCGGACCCCGTCCGCTCCCACGATCACATCGTCCTCCACTCGTCCCAGTCGCAGCGTGCCCGGGTCGACCACCGGCAGACGCATCCGCAGCGTGAATACCGATTCCAGCCCGGTGCCCGACTCCCACCGCACCTCCGGCTCCCCCGTCGCGCTACCGGGCTCCGGCGTCGTGTCGCTCAGCATAGGGTCTGGTTCGGCCGCCGGCGGGTTGCCACGAACGGGCAACGCCTGTGCCAGCGCCGACAACGCTCGCGGCCCGACCGGTTCGGGCCCGCTGTGATGGGCGATCACCACGGGCACATCGGGCATCCGGCGGCGCAGATCCGCGATCACGTCGAGTTGTTCGGCGCGACGCTGCAGATACCACTGCACCGCGGGGTGAGCGCCACCGTCGGCCGGCGGCACCGGCGGCAGCACTTTGTTCACCACCACCGCGTCCAGACGTATACCCAGAAGTGCCGCCGCCGAACGCACCCGCGCCGATTCCGCCAGCGCGACCCGTTCGGCGCCGGTGATGAGCCGGGCCCCGGTGCGCTGCGAATCGGCCAGCAGATCCCGAATCGCCGTGACCGCGGCCGCGATCCGCTCCACCGTCGCCGCCACCACCGCGCGCCGCATATCCGTACCGGTCGCGCTCATCACCCGGGCATGGGTGGGCCAGATCCGTTCGAGGTAGCCGAGCAGGGTGTCGGGTGCGGTGACGATGCGCAACATGTCCGCCGAGGGCGGGCAGTCCACGATGATCAGATCCCAGTCGTCCTCCCCCGCGAACTGCGCGATCTCGGTCAACGCCAGCAGTTCCTGCACACCCGGCAGTCCGGTGAGTTCGGCCGGATCGAGCGCGGCGAGGTCGATGCCGTGATCGTGGCCCGCGCCGGACAGCATCCGCGCCACGTCGCGGAACCGATCCTCCAGCAGCGCAAGCGAATCGATCTCGATGACGTCGAATCCGGGGGCGACCGTCACCACCCCGGCGACCGTGCCGGGATCGTGGGCGAAGCGGAAACCCAGTGCGTCACCGAGCGAATGGGCCTGGTCCACCGAGGCGACCAGCACGCGCTGTCCGGCCTGCACCGCGGCGATGGCCGCCGCGCAGGCGAGCGTGGTCTTACCGACTCCGCCCTTGCCGATGAACAGTTCGAGACGGGTCGTGCCGGCACCACGACCGCGCCGCGGAGGCCGGGTCAGCCTTCGACCCGTTTCTTGAGTTCCTTGAGGGCCGTATCGGTGATCACCTTCTCGGCCTTGCGTTTGAACATCCCGATCATCGGGATGGTGAGGTCCACGGTCAGCTCGTACACCACCTGGGTGGTGCCGTCGGGCTGTTCGATGAGCTCGTAGGTGCCGTCCTGCGCCTTCTGCAGTTCGCCGCTGACCAGCTTCCAGCTCACCGCCCGGCCGTCGGCCCGCCAGGTGTAGGACAGCACGTAGGTGTCCTTGACGACGCCGGCGTCCAGCACGAATTTCGCCGTGCGGGCCCGCCCGTCGGGGAAGGTCTCCAGTACGTCCACCGATCGTGCCGCCGACACCCATTCCGGATACGACTGCAGATCGGCGATGACGGCCATCACCCGATCCGAGGGGGCATCGATGGTGATCGACCTCTGGGTCCGGTCGGCCATGACTGACAGCGTTTCCTTTCGACCTAGCGTGACGGCGCCACACCGGCCGGACGGCCGGCCTCCAGCCGCGATTTCACCTCGAACGACATCTTCTTGCCGGCTACCCGCCGGGAACGGTTGGCGGCCATCAGGGTTCGGGGCGAGAGCGCGGCCGCGCCCGGCGGTTCGGCGTGCATGAAGTAGTGCAGGATCACCCCGTCCAGCGACGGCTCCAGCCAGACCTCCATGGTGCCGGTCAGCGGACCGCTGACCGACCAGCGAATTCCCTTGTCACCCCGGTCTTCTCGCACCTCGAGGGTGAGGTCTGGCCACCAGCGGTGCCAGCGTGACCGGTCGGCCAGGACCTCGGCGACCGCGGCGCCGGACGCGGCGACGAAGGTCTGGTCGGCCACCTGGATGCTGCTCACGGCTGGGGCTCGCTGCTGCGCTCGCTCATGAAACCCGAGCCTACTGGGTCGGAGCCCGGAGGCGGTAACGCAGTACCGGGGCACGCGCGACCCGCCCGCCGCGCCCGGCCGGGGCGCCGGTTCGCTCACCGGCCGACGCCGTCGGATCCCACCGCGCCGGAATGCGCGCCGGGATCGAGCAGCGTCCGCAGCCGGCCGCCCAGGACATCCCAGCGCCACTGGTCGGCGACCCATTCGCGACCGGCGGCGCCCATCCGCGCCGCGGCATCGCGGTCGGAGAGGATGCCGACGACGGCGTCGGCCACGGCTCGCTCGTCGCGCCCGTCGACCACCGTCCCGGTGCGGCCCTCGAGCACGGTTTCCGGTGCGCCACCGGAATTTCCGGCCACCACGGGCACACCCGTCGCCGACGCCTCCAGATAGACGATGCCGAGTCCTTCGACGTCCAGTCCGGCGCCGCGGGTGCGCGAGGGCATCGCGAAGACGTCGGCGAGGGTGTGGTGGGCGGCCAGTTCGGCGGCGGGGACGCGACCGGTGAACACCACGTCCGCGTCCAGGTCCAGCGAGCGCGCCAGCGCCCGCAACTTGTCCTCGTACGGGCCGCCACCAGCGATGACCAGCACCGCGCCGTCGATGCGGCGGCGAATCTCGCGCATCGCCAGGATCAGCATGTCCTGGCCCTTGCGCGGGACCAGCCTCGACAGGCACAACACCGTCGGCCGCTCACCCAGGCCGTACCGGGCGCGCAATTCCGCGCGCGCGGCGGGATCGGGGCGGAAGACGGTGCTGTCCACACCCGGCGGCAGATATTCCAGGGCCGCCTGGGCGCCGAATGCCGCGGCGAAGCGCCGGCGGGTGTATTTGCTGACGTAGGTGACGACATCGGTGTGGTCGCCGATCACCCGCAGCACCTGCCGGGCGCCGGGCAGCATGGACCAGCCGACCTCGTGTCCGTGGGTGCTGGCCACGATCCGGTCCGCACCGAGGCGGCGCAGCGCCGGCGACATCAGGGCCAGCGGCGCTGCGGCACCGAACCAGACGGTGTCGCATCGGTGCTCACGCAGCAGTTTCCCGGCGCGACGCAGCACCAGCGGCGTCGGCAGCATCAACGTGGTCGGATGGCGCACGACCTCGAACGGCTGCTGGGCATCGAACCGCCGATGGGAGTCGCCGCGCCAACGGGGCGCGTAGACGACCAGATCCTCCGGCGGCATCCGCAGCGCGAGCGAATGAACATACGACTGGATGCCGCCCGGCCGGGGCGGAAAGTCGTTGGTGATCAACAGCGTGCGGCCCATGGGGGCGAGTCTATGGGTGTCCCCGCCGCGGCCGGTTCCACGGGTGCGGCCGCCGCACGGGCGCTCTCGCGTGGCCGCCGCGGCCGAGCGGGTCCTCAGGCCGCGACGCGGGCCTTGATCCAGTCACGCCAGGCGGCGACGAATTCGGTGTGACCGAGACCCAGGGTTTCGCGCAGGCCTCGGTCCAGCGCGGCCTGGTCCTGCGGACCGGTGGCCATCCGGCGGTAGAGCGCGACGAGTTTCGGCTCTCCGAATCGGTCGGCGACGAATGCGTTGGCCGACCATGCCTGTTCGTAGGCGAGGGCGGCGTCGCTGCCCGGGCTCGGTGCGAAGGCGGTGTCACCGGGCAGATCCGCGGGCAGGTCGCCGGAGCGGGCGCGGGTGGTGACGGTCGGCGCCACCTGGGCGAAGCGCTGCTGGTCCCCGCGGTGGCCGCAGTATTCGGCGAACCCTTCCAGCACCCACTGCGGGGAGCCGTCGACGGTCCGGGCGCGGGCGGCGATGTGGGTGAGTTCGTGGCGCAGGGTTTCGCGCAAGCCGTCCGGACCGAGCCGGCGCCCGGCATCGGGTGCGAAGACGATCCGCTGACCGGCGGGCTGGGTGCCGGGCACGAACGGATCCGACACCGAGGCCGCGGCGACCTCGCCGGACACCGGACCGGTGGCATTGGTCAGCGCCGCGAATTCGGAACTGCTCGAGGCGACGGTCACCACGGCTTCGTGGGCCCACTCGGTACCCCACACCTCGGAGACGGCCGTGACCGCCGGGCCGACCTCGCGGGCGAGCTGATCGACGTCGCCGCGCTGGTACGGATGTCCCAGCACCACCGACAGCTTGCCGTCGTCACCCGAAACCTGTTGCGCCACAACGGGTCCGTACGAGCTCATGACCCGGCGCAACTCGGGCAGCTGGGGATCGGCGTGCGCCGGTGCGGTATCGGACTCCGCGGCGGCGGGCACGGTGTGCAGGCCGGTCTTCGGCAGCAGCAGCAAGGCACCGCCGGCCGCGGTCAGCGCCACCACCACGGCGAGGGTGGCGACGAACTCGAAGCGCCCACGATGGGCCAGCCATGTCCGGACCCGCAACAATCCGCTCATACGACACGATCCTCACGTCGGTGTGATGACTCGCCGCCAGATTCTCGCAGTGTTTACGGCATTCCGATCCAGTATCGGCGCGCGGAATGGAAAGGCGTATTACCCATCGGCGCCACCGCGACGGGCACACCGAAGGTGGAGGCGTGCAGGATCATGCCATTCCCGGCGTAGATGCCGACGTGGGAGGCGTCGGAATAGAAGAACACCACGTCGCCGGGCTGCAACGAGTCGCGCGACACCGGCGTGCCGACCGTGGCCTGCGCCTGGCTGGTACGCGGCAGATCGATGCCCACGTGATGGAAGGCCCACTGCACCAGGCCGGAGCAGTCGAACTGATCGGGGCCGGTCGCCCCCCAGACGTACGGGTCGCCGACACGGGTCAATCCCGCGGCCAGCGCACTGGTTCCGCTACCGGGAACCAGGCCGCGCAGCAGGGTGTCGCGGTCGAAGCCGGGCGGGAACAGCGATCCGGCGAGGCTGGATTTCTCCCCGGCCGAGAGCGCCCCCCAGGCCTGAATGACCTGGGCCATCGCACCCTGCAGATCGGCGCGCTTGTGTTCGAGGTCCGCACGCACCTGATCGGCCTTCTGCGCGGCGGCCTGCGCGGCGTCGGAGGCGGATTTGGCGGCGGTTTCGGCCGCGGTCGCCGAATCGGTGGCCTTGGAGAACTGCGCCAGTTGATCCGCGGTCTGCGTGGACAGCACGTCCAGCGTCGACATCTGGTCGAGCAACTGCTGCGGGGAATCGGAGACCAGCACCGAGAACAGCCGGTTGGTCCGGGCGCCCTGATAGGCGGCGATCGCGGTCCGGTCCACGGCCGGTTGATATTTGCGCACCTCGGCCTTGGCGGCGTCGAGGGCCTGGGTCGCGGTCGTGAGTGTGGCGTCGGCGTCGCGGGCCACGCCCTGTTTGGCTTCGAGATCGCCCTGCGCGGCCAGCGCCTGCTGATTGAGCTGTTCGGACTGATGCGACAACTCGATGAGCCGCTGCACCGCGTCACCGGCCGTGGCCGGTTGCTCCGCGGGCGCCGGATCGGCCGTCGCCAGGCCGCCGGATGACGCTCCGAACACGAGCGCACCCACCGCCAGTGAGCCGCCGACCAGGCGTCTGGTTCTGTTGTTGCGTTGCGCGTTGCCCTTGTGCGCTGTCACGGCCTGCCGTGCCCCGTTCTCTCGTCCCGAGCTGGAAACCACGAAGGTCTCGATAAGGTTACGGAACGGCGACCGTCCATGTCCAGCAGGGCACGAAACGATCACGCCGTATACCCCGAATACCCGGATCGGCGGTCCGAACTGTGCGGAATGCGCCGATCCGGGCGGCGCGAATCAGTAGCGGCGAGCGCCCGCGACCGGCATCGAGGAGATCGCGGCGACCTTCACCGGCTCACCGGCCGTCGAGGCGTGCACCACGTTGCCGTCGCCGACGTAGAGCGCGGAGTGGCTGCCGCCGTAGAAGGACACCACGTCACCGGGCTGCAGCGCGTCGAGCGAGACGGGCGCGCCTTCCTCGAGCTGTTCGTAGCTGGTGCGCGGCACCTCCCGACCGGCCTGTCCGTAGGCCCACTTCACCAGGCCCGAGCAGTCGAAGGCGTTCGGGCCGGCGGCGCCGTACGAGTAGGGGGCGCCGACCTTGGACAGGGCGGCGTCGGCCGCGCGCTGGCCGACGGTCTGCTGCGGCGCGAACGGCGCGGGAACGCCGGGGATCTGGATGCCCGGGATCTGGATGCCCGGCGGGACGGCGCCGAGGACCTGATCGGGAACATCGACGGTGCCGACGCCCGGTACGGTGACCGGCGCGGCCGCGGCGGTGGTCGCCGGGAGCAGCAGAACGCTGAGGGTTGCTGCGCCAACGGCTCCGGCCGCAACGGCCCGGCGGGCGGTACGAGGCAGCCCCTGAACCTGTCGCTTGATCGCCATGATGCGGTACTCCTCATCTGCCCCACGACGCCGCACCCGGTGGTGCGTCGGACTCCGTGAGGTCTCGAAAAGGTTACGAGGCAATAACGGTGCGTTGTAAAGCCCTGACGCTCCGAGGTGGGTTCAGGTAGAAGCTCCCGCTCGACGACATGCGAGATAGCTCACAGTAATCACGAAACGATAACGACGACGGGCGCGAGTGGCGTTTACCCAGGTGCACTCCCCCTCGCATACAAGCGCGCCGAACCGAGGCTCGAGACGCGCCGCGAGCGGCAAACCGCAAGTAGCCCAGAGCATGCCCAGCGGAAACCAACCGAACAGTCCGCAGGTTTTGCGGTACACGCCGAGTAGTCGAATCCGGCCTCGCTGACGGCCTCGAAGAACCGACCGCCCGCCGTTATTCATAGCCATACCGAATTACCGTGACGCTGGTCACTTTTCGGCATACTCGTGCAGAGCGAACCTCGCACATCGCAAACCTCGCGCCGTCTCGACCGCCGGCGGGCATCCAGACCGATCCTGTCGGACCCTGCGCCTACGCTGCTCGCCGTGCCCTCCCCCGTTCCGCGACCGGCCCAGCTGGCCCTCGAACTCCCCGGTCACGGCGGTGATGAGCCCGAACTCGCACTACGAGAGGTCACCTTCGTCGTGGTAGACCTCGAGACCACCGGAACCCGGCCCGAGGGGGACGCCATCACCGAGATCGGCGCGGTGAAGGTACGCGGCGGCGAAGTACTCGGCGAATTCGCGACGCTGGTCGACCCCGGCTGCGCCATTCCTCCGCAGATCGTGCGGGTCACCGGCATCACCACCGCGATGGTGTCGGCGGCGCCGCGGATCGACGCGGTGCTGCCCGGATTTCTCGAATTCGCTTCCGGCGCTGTGCTCGTCGCCCACAACGCCCGCTTCGACATGTCGTTCCTGAAGGCGGCCGCCCAGCGCTGCGACACCGCGTGGCCGGCCTTCCAGGTGCTGTGCACGGTCCAACTGGCGCGGCGCATCCTCGACCGCGACGAGGCGCCGACGGTGCGGCTCTCGGCGCTGGCTCAGCTGCTCGGCGCCTCCACCCGGCCCACGCACCGCGCCCTCGACGATGCCCGCGCCACCGTGGACGTGCTGCACGCACTGTTCGAGCGAGTCGGCAATCTCGGCGTCCAGACCCTGCCCGAATTGATCGACTATCTGCCCGAGGTCACGCGCCGGCAGCGCTCCAAACGCATCCTCGCCGCCGATCTGCCCGCCGCCCCCGGGGTGTATCTGTTCCGCGGCCCCTCGGAGGAGGTCCTCTATATCGGGACGGCGGTGAATCTGCGCCGGCGCGTGCGCAATTACTTCACCGGCTCCGAAACCCGCACGCGGATGCGGGAAATGGTCATGCTCGCCACCCGCGTCGACCACGTCCGCTGCGCGCACGGCCTGGAAGCCGGAGTCCGCGAGCTGCGGCTGCTGGTGGCGCACACCCCGCCCTACAACCGGCGCTCGAAATTCCCCAAGCGCGCGTGGTGGCTGACCGTGACCGACGAGCCGTTCCCCCGGTTCGCGGTCAGCCGGACTCCGACCGCAGATGCCTTGGGGCCCTTCGGTTCCCGCACCGATGCCACCGAGGTCGTCGCGACCCTCGCGGAATACAGCGGCCTGCGCACCTGCACGACGCGCATCCCCCGCGGCGGTGTGCACGGCGGCGACTGTCCGCCCGCGGCCGTGGGCGGGTGCCCGGCGGCGATCTTCGGCGAACGCGTACCGGCCGCACAGTATGCATCCGCCCCGCGGGCGGTGCGGGATCTGTTCACCGGCCGCGACGACGCACCCTTGCGTGCCATCGCCGCCCGCATCGACGAGTACGTCGCCGCGGAGCATTTCGAGGCCGCCGCCCGGCTGCGCGATCGCACCTGCGCCGTGGTTCGGGCGCTGCGGCGCACGCAGCGCCTGGCCGCCCTCGCCCGGATCGCCGAGCTGATCGCGGCCCGGCCCGACGGCAGCGGCGGCTGGGAATTCGCGGTGATCCGCTACGGCCGCCTCGCCGCCGCCGGAACCGCCGCGCGCGGTATTCCACCGATGCCGGTGGTCGACAGTCTGGTCGCCGCCGCCGAGACCGTCCGCCCTGCCACAGTCATATCGGGCGCTTCCCCGCAGCCGCGCATCCCCGCCGGGACGGACGATCTGCACGACCCCGACCATCCGCCGTTACGCGGCGCCCCGCCGGAGGAGACGGGCGTGATCGCCCGCTGGCTCGACCAGCCCGGAACCCGCATCGTCCGCACCAGCGAGGGCTACCGGGAACCACGGCTGGGCGCGGGTCCCTGGCTCGCCTGGGTCGAACGTGCCGACGCGGCCACCCGGGTGGAATCGGCTGCGAGCGAATACCTCACGCGTACCAGCGCGTAGTGGGCCGCGGCCGACGCCACGGACGACCGCACGAAACCGGTGCGGCATTCACTCCCCCAGCGAAAACCCAGCCTCCACATCCGCACTCGAATACGACTTGAAGGCGATGTGGGTCGTCGTGCGCAGAACTCCGGCCGTCTTGTTCACCCGGCCGGTCACCACCTCGGCGATCTGTTCGTGATCGCGCACCCGCACCACCGCGATCAGGTCGACGTCTCCCGCGCACGAGTAGACCTCGGCGACGCCGTCGAGATCGGCCAGTGCCTGCGCGGTTTCGGGAATCCGGGCCGCCTCGGCGTGGATCAGAACGATCGCGGTAATCATGAGCGCGAGTCTAATTGCGCGCCCGCCACGCACCCGCAGCGCGGCCGTACCGGCGCCGGGATGCGAGCGACTGCCCCGTGCCCGGCCGCAGACGCGACGAAGCCCCGAGCCGATCGATCGACTCGGGGCTCCGCTGCTGCGAACTCAGTGGCTGTGCTTGCCGCCGCTGCCGCTGGTCTGGTCCTGGTAGGTGGCCAGGACCTCCAGCTGCTTGTGCTCGGCCTCGTGCTCGCTCGCGGTGAGCGCCTCGGCCTCGGCCGGCGGATCGGCCCGCAGGAACGAGCCCGAACCCGGCTTGCCGGCCCAGCCCAGCTTGTTCATCTTCTTCGGCACCGGCGCGCCCTGGTATTCCAGCGGAATCGGGTGGCCGTGCGAGTCGACCGGGCCCAGCGGCTGGTGCACCTCGATGTACTCACCGTGCGGCAGGCGCTTGATCACACCGGTCTCGATACCGTGCTCGAGGACCGTGCGGTCGGCGCGCTGCAGGCCCAGGCACAACCGGTACGCCAGGAAGTAGGCGATCGGCGGCGCGACGAGCAGGGCGATACGGAAGAACCAGGTGGTCGCGTTCAGCGACACATCGAACTTCAGCGCGATGATGTCGTTGACACAGGCCAGGGTCAGCACCAGGTAGAAGGCGATGGCCATGGCGCCGATCGCGGTCCGCACCGGCACGTCGCGCGGACGCTGCAGGATGTTGTGGTTCACCGTGTCGCCGGTGAGGCGCTTCTCGATCCACGGGTAGGCGATCAGCACCGCGAACACCAGACCCATGATCAGCGCGACCCAGAACGGAGCCGGAACGGTGTAGCGGCCCAGATACAGCTCCCACGGCGGCATCAGACGGGCCATACCGTCGGTCCACATCATGTAGAAGTCGGGCTGCGAACCGGCCGACACCTGTGACGGGTTGTAGGGACCCAGGTTCCAGATCGGGTTGATCTGCAGCACGCCACCCATGACGGCGAGCACGCCCAGGGTGAACATGAAGAAAGCGCCCTGGTCGGCGGCGAACACCGGCACGATGCGGGCACCGACCACGTTGTTCTCGGTGCGGCCCGGTCCGGGGAACTGGGTGTGCTTCTGGTACCAGACGATCGCCACGTGCGCCGCGATCAGCGCCAGCATGATGCCCGGGAACAGCAGCACGTGCGCGATGTACAGACGCGGGATGATGATCGTGCCCGGGAAGTCACCGCCGAAGATCAGCCAGTGCATCCAGGTGCCGACCAGCGGAATACCCATGGTGATACCACCGAAGGCGGCCCGCAGACCGGTACCCGACAGCAGGTCGTCGGGCAGCGAGTAACCGAAGAAGCCCTCGAACATCGCCAGGATCAGCAGCAGCGAGCCGATCACCCAGTTCGCCTCACGCGGCTTGCGGAACGCGCCGGTGAAGAAGATGCGGAACAGGTGGATGATGATCGAGCACGCGAACAGCAGCGCCGCCCAGTGGTGCACCTGGCGGACGAACAGCCCGCCGCGCACCTCGAAGGAGATGTTCAGCGCCGTCTCGTACGCCCGCGACATGGTGACGCCGCGCAGCGGCTGGTATGCGCCGTGGTAGACGACTTCACTCATCGACGGATCGAAGAACAGCGTCAGGTAGATACCCGACAGGATCAGGATGATGAAGGCGTAGAGCGCGATCTCACCCAGCAGGAACGACCAGTGGGTCGGGAAGACCTTGTTGATCGACCGTTTCACGAACGCCGCGGCACGATACCGCTCGTCCATCTCGTTGGCCTGTGCGACCACTTTGCTCGGACTCATGAACGACGCTCCCAGAAGGCCGGACCGAGCGGCTCGATGAAATCGCCGTTGGCGACCAGGTAGCCGTCGGTGTTGACGGTGATGGGCAGCTGCGGCAGCGCGCGGGCGGCGGGACCGAAGATCGGCTTACCCCACTCGGTCGCCGAGAACTGCGACTGATGGCACGGGCACAGGATCCGGTTGGTCTGCTGCTCGAACAGCGACGTCGGGCAGCCCAGGTGAGTGCAGATCTTCGAGTACGCCCAGTAGTCACCGAAGTTGAAGCTCTCCTGGCCCCTGCGCTTGATCGCCTTCTGCCCGTCCTCCGGGCGCAGGCGGATCAACATGACCGCGTTGCGGATGCCACGCAGCGACTGGAGGGTCTCCTCCTCGTTGCCGCGCCATTCCTCTTTCCAGGGGAACACGGTCTCCATGGCGCCGCCGTCGAGGTCCTCCGGCCGCACCAGCACGATGTCCTCGGGCCGGCCGGTGTCCTTGCGCAGGTAGATGGTCTGGCCCGGGAAGTCCGGAGTCCAGCCCGATACCCACAGCGGGGATTTCATGCCCTTGGCCCACGGGTTCTTGATCATGCCGCCGACGAACAGGAACAGTGCGCCGATACCCAGCACACCCACGCCCAGTCCGGCGGTACGGGTCATCATCTTGCGACGACCCAGCGTCGAGGTCTCCAGCGCGTCCGACAGCTGCGCGCCCAGCGTGCGGCGGTCGACCTCGTCGGAGGGACCGTCGTGGCGGGTCTGGATGGAGATCTCGTTCGGGATGAATTTCTTGCGGATGATGACCGCGGCGACGCCGATGGCCAGCACCGCGATACCCAGCAGCAGGCCGTAGAGCGGCGTGGCCAGCGAGTACAGGCCGTTGCCGTCCTCGTTGCGGCCCTTGTACTCCCAGGGCCAGAACAGAAAGACGCCGATCAGCCCGGCCGCCGCGAGGGCGGAGATGGCGAACCAGAACGTCACGTGCCGCTCGGCCCGCTTCTCCGCGCGTGTGCCCGGAACCGGCCAGCGCGGAGCGCGGTAGACGACGTCGACGCCGTCGCGCGCGGTACCGAGTTCGACCAGCTCGGCGGTCGACATCGCGTCGAGCTGCTCCTCGGTGGGGTTCAGGTTCACGCCCTTACCGCCGCCATCCTCAGGCCGGCTCATCTCGTTTCGCTCCTGTTCGCTCATGATCGCGATCCGATCCACATCGCGGCGCCGACCAGCACGATGATGCCGGCGACCCAGATGGCGATGGCCTCGGTCGCGGGACCGAAACCGCCCAGGCCGTATCCGGCCTCCGGCGTGGTCTCGGTGCGGTCCTTCACATAGGCCACGATGTCACGCTTCTCCTCCGGAGACAGCTGCCGGTCGGAGAATTTCGGCATGTTCTGCGGGCCGGTGAGCATCGCGGTGTAGATCTGCTGCGCGTTGGCCGGTTCCAGCGGCGGCGCGAACTTGCCGGAGGACAGCGCACCGCCCTTACCGGTGAAGTTGTGGCAGGACGCGCAGTTGAGGCGGAACAACTCGCCACCGCGGCCCAGGTCGGCCCCCTTGATCAGGGAATCCTGCGCGATCTCGCCGTTCGGGTCGCGGACCACGGTCGGGCCGCCGCCGTTGGCCGCCACGTACGCGCCCAGCGCGTCGGTCTGGCGGGCGTCGAACTTCGGGGGCTTGCGCTGGATCTGCGCGCCGTTGCCCGCGGCGGGCATGCGACCGGTGGACACCTGGAAGTAGACCGCCGCCTCGCCGACACCGATCAGGCTGGGGCCGCGGTCCTGCACACCCTGCAGGTTGGCGCCGTGACAGGTGATGCAGGAGGTCTCGTAGATCTGCTTACCCTCGCGAATCAGCGCCGACTGATCCTCGTTGGCCGTCGCGACCTGTGCGTGCGGGGTGAGCGCCGATGCCGCGAAGCCGGCTCCGACGAGGCCCATCAGAAGAACCAGACCGCCGGCGAGCTTGCGGCGCATCCGGCGCTGCTTGCGGGTCTTGATGGCCTGGTTGTTCTCAGCGCTGCCGATCCCGCTCGTGGGATCTGGCGCTGACGGGGGAGATGAACTCATCTGTGTCCCTTTGGAGTAGACGGAACCGACTTGTGCAAAGTGTGTATTTGTCGCGGACCGCGCGTGACGGCCGCCGTCCGGCTAGCGGACGAAGTAGATCGTGGCGAACAACCCGATCCAGACGATGTCGACGAAGTGCCAGTAGTAGGAGACGACGATGGCCGCGGTGGCCTGGGCCGGCGTGAACTTACTGACCTTGGTGCGAATCAGCAGGAAGATGAACGCGATGAGACCGCCGATGACGTGCAGACCGTGGAAGCCGGTGGTGATGAAGAACACCGAGCCGTAGATGCTGCTCGAGATGGTGGTGCCCTCTTGGTACAGCGCGTGGTACTCGGTGCCCTGACCGGCCACGAAGAACGCGCCCATGAAGAAGGTGACCAGGTACCAGCGGCGCAGGCCGAAGACATCGCCGCGCTCGGCCGAGAACACACCCATCTGGCAGGTGAACGAGGAGGCGATCAGCACGGCCGTGACCGGCACGGCGAGCTTGAGGTTCAGCTCGGTCGGTTCCGGCGGCCAGTTGCCATGAGCCTGGGCACGAGCGACGAAGTACATGGCGAAGAGGCCGGCGAAGAACATCAGCTCGCTCGACAGCCAGATGATGGTTCCGACGCTGACCATGTTGGGCCGGTTCAGCGAATGCACACGCTGAGTAATGGCCGATCCTGGGGTCCCTACTGCGGTCGTCACGCCGGTAAGTATGACTCGTCGTAGTACGACAGGCGTAGCCGGGTGCGAATTCGGGGTGTCGGCCTCGGAATCGGCAGCGCGCGTGCGGGTCTGGGGGCCGGTTCGGCGTGTCCGGTGAATGCCCGGGTCGAGCACCGATGTCACCATGGTGACCAGCGGATATCGCGGGTATGCGATGCTGCGTCCGGGCGCGGAAGAAGGCAGGTGGAATGGGAATTCGATCGGTGTGGCAGCGGCTGTCGGGCCGGGGCGCGGCGACGGAATTGGATCCGGCACGAACGGATCTGGTGGTTGTTGTGTCCAGTTTCGACGATGCTGAAGCCTGCTCGAGCGCGCTGGACCGCGCGACCGCCTGGCGCGCCGACGAGCAGGCCCTGCTTCGTCATCATCTGCGCATCCCGGCCGCGGCCCGGGACGAGGTCGTGGACATCGCCGCCCAGGACGGCTACTCCCCCGCCGCACCGTCGGCGGCCGATGCCGAGACCGATGTCCCGCCGGACGATGCGGCCGACGGTCATATCGAATTGGTATTACAGCGGGTGCAGATCCTGGATGCGCTGCACTGCGCACAGGAACGTTCGCGGATGGCGGGATTGGCCCAGCGGCACGAGGGCACCGCGACGGGCTGGGATGCGCTTCAGCCGAGCGGATACAAAGAAATTGCCTCCGCCGATTAGGCTGCTAGCCGGGCGGCCGCCGGCGATCCACGGCCTGCCCCCGCCCGCGCGGACGGCCGATGCGGGTGTCCGATCGCGAACGGGAGATGTGATGAGCGCGCGCAGCTGGCCCGAGATTCTCGGTGCCCTGACCGACGGGGTCGATCTGACCGCGGAGGAGGCGGCGTGGGCGATCGACGAGATCTTCTCCGACAACGCCACTCAGGCGCAGATCGCGGCCTTCGGCGTGGCCATCAAGATGAAAGGCCCCACCGCGATCGAGCTGTCCGGCCTCGCGACCGGCATGTTGAGCCATGCCCGGCGAGTCTCGCTCGATCTGGGCGCGGTCGACATCGTCGGCACCGGCGGCGACCGGTCCGGCACGGTCAATATCTCCACCATGTCCTCGATCGTGGTGTCCGCGGCGGGCATTCCGGTGGTGAAGCACGGTAACCGGGCGGCCTCGTCGAAGAGCGGCGGCGCGGACGTGCTCGAGGCGCTGGGAGTGCGGATCGCGTTGAGCCCGGAGTCGGTGGCTCGGTGTGTGCGCGAGGTGGGCATCGGTTTCTGCTTCGCCCCGCTGTTTCATCCGGCGCTGCGGTTCGCCGGTCCGGCGCGCAAGGAGATCGGCATTCCGACGGTCTTCAACGTGCTGGGACCGCTGACCAATCCGGCGCAGCCGAGCGCGGGCCTGATCGGCTGTGCGTTCGCCGAGCTCGTCCCGGTGATCGCCGGGGCGTTCGCCGAACGCGGCGCGAACGCGCTGGTGGTGCGCGGTAACGACGGCCTCGACGAGATCACCACCGCGGACACCACCGACGTGTGGGTCGTCGCCGCGGGTGAGAAGTACGAGACCGTCATCGACCCGACGCGCCTGGGCATCCCGCGCGTGGATCCGGCGGCGCTGCGCGGCGGCGACGCGACGGTCAACGCCGCGATCGCCCGCGACATGTTCGACGGTGCCCCGGGGCCGGTCCGCGACGCGGTCCTGCTCAATTCGGCCGCCGCGATCGTCGCCTTCGAGCTGACCCCCGAGACCGCCCGCACCGATATCCACGAGCTGCTGCGTCCCGCCCTGGAGCGGGCGGCCGCCTCGGTCGATTCGGGCGCCGCCACTCAACTCCTGGACCGCTGGGTGAAGGTGAGCAACGAACTCGGCGAGTAAGAGCCGCACGCGACAATCCGGCGCGACCTCACAGCGTTGCCCGGCCGACGTTGACGCCGCGACGGGAGCGGACCGAATTCCGCCCCGCCGCGGCCCGCGCTCACCTCAGGTAGCGCACGATGCTTTCCGCTACGCACGCGGGCTTGTCCGCACCGTCCAGTTCGATGGTGACCGTGCGCACCGCCTGGATGCCGCCGGGGATCTCGGAGACCGAGTCGAGGTGGACGCGGGCACGGATGCGGCCGCCGGACGGGACCGGCGTGATGAAGCGAACCTTGTTGAGCCCGTAGTTGATTCCCATCGTGATGCCGCCCACCGTGGTCGCCTGGTTGGTCAGCGGCACCAGCAGCGACAGCGTGAGGAATCCGTGGGCGATGGTGTGCCCGTAGGGGCCCTGCGCGGCCTTCTCGGCGTCGACGTGGATCCACTGGTGGTCGCCGGTGGCGTCGGCGAAGGTATCGATGCGGTCCTGGTCGACCTGCAACCAGTCGCTGACACCGAGTTCGGTGCCCACGGCCGCGGCGAGGGCGTCCAGATCGGCGAAATCGGTCATATCTCGTCCCTTTCGTGCTGCCGGGGCGCAAGCCGCCGGGTCACATGAAACGTTGCTTCAGTTCGCGTTTGAGGACCTTGTGCGTGGGCCCCAGCGGTAGCTCGGAGACGAACTCCACCCGCCGCGGATATTTGTACCGTGCCACATGCTCGCGGCCGTAGGCGATGACCTCTTCGGCGCTGATCTCACCGGCGGGCACGACGACCGCCACGATCTCCTCGCCGTAGTTCTCGTCCGGCACCCCGATCACCGCCACCTGCGCGATCTTCGGATGCCGCAGCAGCGCCTCCTCCACTTCGGTGGGATAGACGTTGAATCCGCCGCGGATGATCATCTCCTTGATCCGGTCGACGATCCGCAGATAACCCTGCTCGTCACGCACGCCGAGGTCGCCGGTGCGGAACCAGCCCTCGACCACGGCCCGCGCGCTCGCCTCCGGATTGCCGGTGTAGCCGCTGAACACGTTGTGCCCGCGCACCACCACCTCACCGACGCTGCCGGTCGGCAGCAATTCGATGCGGTCGGTGAGGCCGGGATCGGCGATCTCCACGTCCACGCCCCAGACCGGATGTCCGACGGTGCCGGGCCGCGGTCCGAAGACCGGCTGATTCACCGCGGCCGTCGGTGAGGTCTCCGACAGCCCGTATCCCTCGAGGATCTGCGCGTCGAACACCTCCTCGAACCGTTCCAGCACCGGCAGCGGCAGTGCCGCGCCACCGGAGATACACAGCCGCAGTGCGGGTAGTTCGTCGGCGTCGGCGGCCGCCTCGATCAGTCCGTGATACATCGTCGGGACACCGTGGAAGGTGTTCACCCGTTCGGTCACCATCAGCCGAATCGCCTCGGGCGCGGTGAATCTCGGCATCAGCACGAGCGTCGCACCGGCCCGCCAAGTGGAGTTCATCGAGACCGTCTGCCCGAACACATGGAACAGCGGCAGTGCACCGAGGGCGATGTCGTCGCGGTGCACATCGTTGGCATCGAAGCTGTTCACGGTGGCGCACATGACCATATTGAGATGGCTCAGCTCCGCACCCTTCGGCCGGCCGGTGGTCCCGCTGGTGTAGAACACCACCGCCGTATCCAGTGGGGAACGCGGCACGAACAGCGCAATGGCCTCGCCCACAAGGCTTTCGGGGCGCAGGCAGGCGATTCCGACCCGCCGGGCCGCTTCCGCGCCGACCGATTCCACCTGCGGATGGCAGATCAGCAGCGTCGCCCGGCTGTCACGCAGAACGAATTCGGCCTCGTCGGCGGTGAGCAGCAGATGCACCGGCACCACCGTCGCCCCGGCCGCGAGGATCGCGTAGTAGGCGCGGGGGAATTCGGCCGTATTCGGGCACATGAGCGCGACCCGGTCCCCCGGCCGGATGCCGCGCTCGATCAGTGCGCCGGCCTGTTCCCTTGCCGCACGCCACAATTCGGCGAAGGTGAATCGCCGGTCGCCCTCGACGAGCGCGATGTGATCGGGGCGGCGTCGCGCCGGTTCGGCGAGGATGCTCGCCAGCGACAGCGTCGCGTTCACAGCCCCATATCCTTGGCGATGATCATCTTCATGACCTCGTTCGTCCCGCCGTAGATGCGATTGACCCGGTTGTCGGCATACAGCCGGGCGATCGGATATTCGTTGATGAATCCGTAGCCGCCGTGCAGCTGCAGACAGCGGTCGATGACCCGCGCGGCGACCTCGGTGCAGAACAGTTTCGCCGAGGCGGCGTCGGCGGCGCTCAGTTCACCGGCGTCGAGGGCGTCGAGGGCCCGATCCACCACGGCCTCGGCCGCGTCGACCTCGGCCTTGCAGGCGGCGAGTTCGAATTTGGTGTTCTGGAACGAGGCGACGGGTTTGCCGAAGACGTTGCGCTGCTGGGTGTATTCCTGCGCGAACCGCACCGCGGCCGCGGCCTGGGCGTAGGCGCCGGCGGCGATGGAGAACCGCTCCTGGGGCAGATTCTGGCCGAGATAGGAGAAGCCTTTGTTCTCCTCGCCCAGCAGATCCTCGACGGGCACCCGGACGTCGGTGAAGTTCAGCTCGGCGGTATCGGAGCTCCGCAGGCCCAGTTTGTCGAGTTTGCGGCCGATCGTGTAGCCCGGCGAGGTGGTGTCGACCACGAGCAGGGAGATGCCGAAGCGGCGGTCGTCCTCCCGGGGCGGGGCGGTGCGGGCGCAGACGATCACCCGGTCGGCGTTGACACCGCCGGTGATGAACGTCTTGGCGCCGTTGAGCACATAGTGCGTGCCGTCCTCGGAAAGCTTGGCGGTGGTGCGCATTCCGGCCAGATCCGAGCCGGTGCCGGGTTCGGTCATGGCGATGGCGAACATGATCTCACCGGCGGCGAATCCGGGCAGCCAGCGCTTTTTCTGCTCCTCGGTGGCGAGCTTCTTCAGATACGGCAGGCACAGCCCGACGTGCACACTGGAGCCGCCGAACGACACACCCGCCCGTGCCGTTTCCTCCATGAGGATCGCCTGGAACCGGAACGACTCGATGCCGGCGCCGCCGTATTCCTCGGGCACCTCGATACCGAAGACGCCCAATTCGGCCAGCTTGTAATAGAACTCGCGGGGCACGATGCCCGCCTCCAACCAGATGTCGTAGACCGGAGCCACTTCGGTCTCGACGAATTTGCGGATGGTGCCACGGAAGGCGTCGTGGTCTGCGGTGAAGCCTGTTCTGCGCATGATGTTCTCCTGGACGGGTTTCAGAGCCGACGGCCGCCGTCGACGTAAATGGTCTGGCCGGTGATGAAGGACGCCTCGTCGGAGGCGAGGAAGGCCACGGTGTTGGCGATGTCCTCGGGGCGGCCGACCCGGCGCACCGGCGTGATCTCGGCCGATTTCGCCTGCCACTCTTCGACACTCACGCCGACGCGGGCCGCGGTGGCGGCGGTCATCTCGGTGACGATGAAGCCGGGGGCCACCGCGTTGACGGTGATGCCGTAGGGGCCCAGTTCGATCGCCAGGGTGCGGGTGAGTCCCTGAATGCCCATCTTGGCGGCCGAGTAGTTGGCCTGCCCGCGGTTGCCGAGCGCCGAGACGCTGGAGGTGTTGACGATCTTGCCGTACCGGCGGGCGACCATATGCCGTTGTGCCGCACGCGAACACAGGAACGCACCGCGCAGGTGGACCGACATCACGGTGTCCCAGTCGTCGGCCGACATCCTGAACAGCAGATTGTCGCGCAGCACGCCGGCGTTGTTGACCAGGATGTCGAGCGATCCCAGTTCCGCGGCGACACGATCGAAGGCGGCGTCGACGCTCGCCTCGTCGGTGACGTCGCAGGCCAGCGGGACGGCCACGCCGCCGGCGGCGACGATCTCGTCCGCGGTTGTCTTGCAGGCGTTCTCGTCGAGGTCGGCGATGGCGACGGCCGCCCCGTCGGCGGCCAGCCGGGCCGCGGTGGCCGCGCCGATGCCCCGGGCGGCCCCGGTCACCACGGCCACTCTGCGCTGATCTGTCATCGAATTCTCTCCTCGCAATCGGTTGTCACACGAAGGCGTTCACGCCCGTGAGGGCGCGGCCGATGAGTAGTTTCTGGATCTGGCTGGTGCCTTCGTAGAGGGTGAGCACCCGCGCATCGCGCAGATACTTCGACACCGGGTACTCGTCGATGTACCCGTAGCCGCCGAAGACCTGGATGGCGTTGTTCGCCGCCTTCACCGCGGCCTCGCTGGCGAACAGCTTCGCCACCGACGCCTCGGTGCCGAACGGCCGGCCGCGCTCGACCAGGTCGGCGACCCGCCAGGCCAGCAGCCGCGCGGCCTCCACGTCCACGGCGATATCGGCGATCAACTCCTGGACCAGCTGGTAGGAGGCGATCGGTTTGCCGAACTGTTCGCGTTCTCCGGCGTAGCGCACGGCGGCCTCGAGACAGGCGCGGGCCACACCGACGCATCCGGCGGCCACGCCCATGCGCCCCTTGTCGAGGGCGGCCATCGCGATCCGGAAGCCTTGCCCCTCGCCGCCGAGTCGCGCCGAGTCCGGCACCCGCACTCCGTCGAGCACGATTTCCGCGGTGGCCTGGCCGCGCAGGCCGAGCTTGCCCTTGATCTCGGTGCGGCCGAAACCCGATGCGTCCGTGGGCACGAGGAAGGCGGTGACCCCCTTGGGCCCCGGTTGGCCGGTGCGGGCGAAGATCAGCGCGATATCGGCCCAGGTGCCGTTGGTGATGAACATCTTGGTGCCGGTGAGCACCCAGTCCTCGCCGTCGCGGACCGCGCGGGTGGTCAGATTCGCCGCGTCGGATCCGGTGCCCGGTTCGGTGAGGCCGAAGCAGCCCAGTGACTCCCCCGCGCACAGGCGCGGCAGCCAGTCCTGTTTCTGCTGTTCGCTGCCGTAGGTCTCGAGCGATTTGCCGACCAGGCCGAGCGAGACCGAGACGATGCCGCGCACCGAGCTGTCGCCGCGGCCGAGTTCTTCGAGCAGCAGGCAGTACGACAGCGCGTCGCCGCCCGAACCGCCGTGTTCCTCCGGGATCTCGATGCCGAGAAAGCCCATGTCACCGAGCTTGCGCACGATCGCGGTATCCACCGATTCGGCGCGGTCCCAGGCCGCGGCATAGGGCACGACCTCCTTGTCGACCCACGCGCGGGCGACCTCGCGCAGCTCGCGGTGGGCATCGCCGAGTTCCAGATCCATGACGGGAAAACTCCTAACCGAACGTTGTTAGGTATCTACGCCACGATAAACTAACACTGTTCGGATGTTCAAGGCCCCGGCCCCGGACGGTGTAGGTTGACTCGGCACGGATCGGTGTCGCGGCGAAGGAGGTGGCGAGGATGCCCCGGCCACGGGTACCGCTACTGAGTCGCGAACGCATCCGCGAGACGGCACTGGAATTGATAGACCGCGACGGGCTACCCGAGCTCTCGATGCGGAAACTGGCCGCCGAACTGGGCGTTCAGGCGGCCTCGCTGTACGGCCACTATCCCACCAAGGACGATCTGCTCGACGATATCGCCGCCGGCATCATGTCCCATGTGGACGCCTCGGCCTTCGAAACCGCCGACTGGCGCACCGGCCTCGTCTCGTGGGCGCGTTCCTACCGCGCGGCCCTGGTCCGCCACCCCAACTTCGTCCCCTACCTGGCCTCGGGCCCCGGTAAGCGCGAGGAGAATCTGCGCGCGGCCGACGCCGTGCACGGCGGCCTGGTCGGCGCCGGGTGGCCACCCCGCCAGGCCACCATGATCGGGGCGGCCACCCGGTATGTGGTGATGGGCTCGACCATCGGCTCGTTCTCCCGCGGCTTCGTCGACGACGTCCAGGTCTATCGCGACCGCTACCCGCACCTGGAACAGGCGCACCTGCTGCGCGCCAAGGCCGACGAAATCGACTCGGAGAGTTTCGAATTGGCGCTGGAATCGTTTGTGACCGGGCTGGAGATCCGCTTCGCCGCCATCCAGCAGCGCCGCGCCCGCCGGCGCGAGAAAACCACCGAGGGCTGACACGGCTCAGACGGCAGAAAACGCCGCGGGCCGGCTCGGACCATGATTCCGAGCCGGCCCGCGGCGGGTACAGCGATCTCAGAGATCGGCGAAGACCGACCTGACCTCGTCCTCGGTCAGCCCGTAGTCGGCCAGCGAATACTTGTGGGCGGGTTTGCGATCGCCCGATTTGCTCTCCTCGTCGAGGGCCTGCATCGCATTGCGGGCGGGTTCGGTGTAATCCAGCCCGAAGGTCGAATAGATCTTCTCGACCGTGCCGAACGGGTCCGCCCGCAGATCCTCGAATTGCACGTCGAGGAACTGGCCGGGGTTGTAACGCTTACGCGCGGAATTGAATTCGCGCAGGCCTCGTGACCACAACTCCAGCTGGGTGCGGCCGATCGTCTCGCCGATGAAGGTGTTCGACCAGCCCTTGGTGGCCTGTTCGGACAGGCTGCACGAGGAACCGACGATGGTCACCGGGTCACGGTGGGTCTGGATGATCAGCGCGTCGGGGTAGACCTCCATGAGCGCGTCCAATGCGAACAGGTGACTGGGATTCTTCAGCACCCAGCCCCTGGAATCACCGAGGCCGATCAACTGCAGATTGCGCTTGTGCCGCTCATAGGCGTTGGTCCAGTCCTGCTTCTGCAACCACTGCGAATAGGTCGGCAGGTAGGCCAGCGATTCGTAGGCGATGGACTTCACCGTCTGGCGCAGCAACTGCCAGCATTCCTCGACCTCGGCGGCACTCATGTAGTGCAGGCCCATGAATTCCGGATTGTCGATGTGATGCTGTGCGAAACCGGCGTCGATCTGCTGGAACACCGGATTGTCGGCCCAGGTCTCACGCGGCGGGCGCGGCTGCGGCAATTCGGCCAGCCACATCTCCAGCGCCTGATGCTGCGGGTCGGCGGCCAGCAGCCGGTGCAGCGCGGTGGTGCCGGTGCGGGGCAGGCCGGTGACGAAGATCGGCCGCTGGATCGCGGTCTCGGCGTATCCGGGGTTCGCCTTCCAGGACGCCTCGCTCAGCGCCCGCGCGACCAGTGCGCCGCGCAGGAAGTAGCGGTTCATCTTGGAACCGAGTTCGGTGAGGTCGGCGTCGCGCCGATACGAGTCGAGCAGCACACCGAGCGCCTCGGTGTAGTCGTCGGGGCCGAAATCGGTGAGGCCGCACGCCTTGGTGGCGGATGCGTGCAGATCCTCGACGGTGCCGACGTTGGTACGAGCGGTCATGAAATTCTGTTCCTCACACGTGGTATTCGCCGCAGTTGACGTCCAGGGTCTGGCCGGTGATGGCACTGGCCCAGTCGGACGCGAGAAACACCACGGCTTTGGCGATCTCGTCCGGTTCGGGCAGTCGCTTCAGATCCGACCGGGAGGCGGTCTGCTCGTACACCTGGTCGACGGTGATGCCGTATTTCTTGGCGACCTCACCGAAATACCACTTCAGCTGATCGGCCCAGATGTAGCCGGGCGCCACACTGTTGACCCGAATCCCCTTGGCGCCCAGTTCGGTTGCCAGCGTCTGCGACATCGCCAGCAGCGCCGATTTGGCGACCTTGTAGCTGCCGTAGCGCGGTTCGGAGTGCCGCAGCACCGACGAATTGATCATCACCACCGCGCCGCGAGTCTTGGCCAGTTCGTCGGTGAAGGCCTGGGTCGCGCGCAGCGTGCCCAGTACCGTCAGCTCGAGACTGTCGCTGATCTGCTGAAAGTCCGTGCGCGCCAGCGATTTCATCGACGGCATCGCGAATGCGTTGTTGACCAGCGCGTCGACCCGGCCGAAGGTCTCGACCGTGCGCTCGACCAGATTCGCCACCGCGGCATCGTCGGTGATGTCGGTCGGCACGACCAGGCTCGTCCCGCCCGCGCCGTCGATCTCGTCGGCCACCTCCCGCAGCCGCGATTCGGTGCGTGCGGCCAGCACCACCTTGGCGCCGGCCGCGGCCGCTTGGACGCACAGGGCGCGGCCCAGCCCGGGGCCGACGCCGCTGATCACGACCACCTTGTCGGCCAGCAGGCCCGCTGCGGCGCTCATCCGAGCATCCGATCGGCGAAACCGCGCTGGCGGTCGGCGATACGGGCCCGCCAGCCCTGCTCATCGATGCGGTTGAGGTCGTAGTGCGGCAGCTGCGCCGCCACCTCGTCGAACGGCACCAGCGCGAACTGCGGTCCGTCCGCCGGGGTCATCTCACGAGCGACGCGCTGCCAGCGGAACTGCAGGATGCCGCGGCGGCGTCCGGTGGTCTCGATCCAATTAACGATGCCCGGATTGCGCGCCGAGACCACCATGCGGATCATCCCGTCCGGATCGACCTGGGCCTGTGCGCTGTTGAGGCTGGTCTGGTGGTTGACGTAGTCGAGGGAGATGTACCACCGGCTGCCGAGCTGGAATCCCTGATACGGCGCATCGGATTTCGGCACCGTGATCACCAGCGCCTGGTCGTCGTCGAGATCGAAGTGGCCGACCGAGGAGTACTGCGTGCTGAGCCCGCCCGGGGTCAGCCGCGGCTCGGTGAGGGTGTTCACCGGCAGGTCGAGATAGAACCACTTGGGGAAGTTGAACCAGGTGTGGATGCGCTGCACCAGCGCCCGCGCCGCGGCCCGATACCGCTTGCGCAACTGTTCGACACCGGGTTCGGGCGCCGCGGTACCGACGGTGTCGAGGCGCTCGATGCGGACACTGCCCTTCGTCTCCGCGTTCCAGTCGCCGTAGACCTCGCGCACCGCCAGCATCGAGGCGCCCTCACCGAGAACGAAATAGTTCGGCCCGGCATCGGCTTTCGGCGGCCCGAAGCGGAGCTGATAGCTGCCGTCCGCGGCGATCTGCAGGCGGCGGTCGTCGAAGGCGTCGTCGCCGTTGGGCACGTCGGTCGCGGTGTAGTCGCCGCGCAGCACCTGGAAGCTGAGGTCGACGGTGCTGCCGCGGACACCGGTGAGCAGATATTCCGCACCCGGCTCGACATTGGCGTGGTAGTAGAGCGTATCCGGGTTGTCCAGACCCATTTTCGCGTGCGGGCCGGTGGAGCTCACGAAGTACGGGTGGCTGGTGCCGTGCGTACCCGAGAGCTGCAGGCAGGCGGCGATACTGCCGGCGAGGTAGTCGTAGCCCTCGGCGAGATCCTTCTCGTCGTGGATGAAATCCGCTGCCGCGATCAGCTTCTCGGCCTCGGCGATCGCCGCGGTGAACGGTTCGGTCAGGGGAGCGCCGCCGCCCGGAAGTCCATTTCCGGTGGCGGTATCGGTTCCCGGTGACGAGCCTGTCGATGTACTCATGTCGTCCTAGCGTGTTGTGCGGGCGGTACTGCGGTTCACAGTCTCAGTTCGCGGCGGATCAGCGCGGCGATTTCGGCGGGTGAGCCGTGGTCGGGGGTGATCACGAGCTGGGCGTGTTCGGGACGTTCGTAGGGCGAGTCGATCCCGGTGAACTCCGGCAGCCGGCCCGCGCGGGCCTTGGCGTACAAGCCCTTCGGATCGCGGCGCTCACACACCTCCAGCGGTGTGTCGACGAAGATCTCGTGGAAGTCCAGGCCGCTCGCGGCGTGCACCCCGCGCGCCTGTTCGCGCTGGTCGGCGAACGGGCTGATCACCGAGACGATGGCGATCAGACCGGCGTCGGCGAACAGCGAGGCGACCTGGGCCACCCGGCGGATGTTCTCGCGCCGGTCGTCGTCGGTGAAACCGAGGTCGGCGTTGAGCCCGTGCCGCAGATTGTCGCCGTCGAGCCGGTAGGCCGGGCGGCCGGCGGCCACCAGCTGGCGCTCCAATTCCACGGCGATAGTGGACTTTCCGGAGCCGGACAGACCGGTCAGCCACACCGTCGCGCCGGCGTGCGGGCGCTCGCCGCGTCCCACCGACGAGCTGTGCCAGACGACGTCCGCACGCACCACCGCGGGTGCGGCCGAGACGTCGGGCACGGACTCCGGTCCGGTGTCGCGGGCCAGGATCATCCCGGCAGCCACGGTCTGGTCGGTGTCCTCGTCGACGAGGATGAAACTGCCGGTGCGGCGATTGTCGCGGTAGCTGTCGACCATCAGCGGACGCTGGCTGCGCAGGGTGAGGCGGCCGATGTCGTTGAGCGCCAGGGCTTCCGCGTCGGCGACCCGGTGCAGGGTGTTGACGTCGAGCCGGTAGTCGAGTTCGTGGACCTGGACGCGGGTGGTCTGGGCGGCGGTGCGGATCGTGTAGCGAGCACCGGGCCGCAGTTCGGTGGTCTCGGAGAACCAGCACACCATGGCGTCGACCTCACCGGCGATATGCGGCCGGTTTCCGGGACGGGCCAGCATATCTCCGCGCCCGACGTCGACCTCGTCGTCGAGTTCCACCGAGACCGCCATCCCGGTGAACCCCTCGTCCACCTTCACCCCGCCCGGCCCCCAGATCCGCGCGACCCGCGACGAGCGCCCGGACGGCAGCACGACCACCTCGTCGCCGGGTTTGAAGATGCCGCCCGCGATGGTTCCGGCATAGGTGCGATGCCCGGCCCCGCCGGCGGCGGCGTCGGCGGCGTGCGGGCGGATCACGTACTGCACCGGCAGCCGCGCGTCGATCAGATTGCGGTCCGAGGCGATATGCACCTGTTCGAGGTGGCTCAGCAGCGGCGGGCCGGCGAACCACGGCGTATGCGCGGAATCGGTGACCACGTTGTCGCCGTGCAGCGCCGAGACCGGCACGAAACTCAGGTCGCCGACGGTCAGCTTCGCCGCGAAATCGGCGAATTCCTCGCGGATCTCCTCGAACCGCGCGGCCGACCAGTCCACCAGATCCATCTTGTTCACACACACCACCAGGTGCGGCACCCCGAGCAGCGAGGCCAGGAACGCATGCCGGCGGGTCTGCTCGACCACGCCCTTGCGCGCGTCGACCAGAATCAACGCCAGATCGGCCGTGGAGGCGCCGGTCACCATATTGCGCGTGTACTGCACGTGGCCCGGGGTGTCGGCGATGATGAACTTGCGGCGCGGCGTGGTGAAGTAGCGGTAGGCCACGTCGATGGTGATGCCCTGCTCCCGCTCGGCGCGCAGGCCGTCGGTCACCAGCGCCAGATCCGTTGCGGCATCGCCACGTTGGGCGCTGGCCCGTTCGATGGCGGCCAGCTGATCGGAGAACAGGTTCTTGGAGTCGTAGAGCAGGCGGCCGATGAGGGTGGACTTGCCGTCGTCGACGCTGCCGGCCGTCGCGAGACGTAACAGATTGCGGCTCATCAGAAGTAGCCCTCCCGCTTGCGGTCTTCCATCCCGGATTCGGAGATGCGGTCGTCGGCGCGGGTGGCGCCGCGTTCGGTGAGCCGGGTGATCGCGGTTTCGGCGATCACGGCCGCCGGATCGGCGGCCTCGCTCTCGATACATCCGGTGCAGGTGGCATCGCCGACGGTGCGGAACCGGACCGTCGTCTCGAACACCTTCTCGTCCGCGCCCGGAGTCAGGAAGGGATTGGCAGCCAGCAGCATTCCGTCACGCCGGAAGACCGGGCGGCGGTGCGCGTAGTACAGCGGGGGCAGTTCCACCGCCTCGCGGTCGATGTACTCCCAGATGTCGAGTTCGGTCCAGTTCGACAGCGGGAACACCCGGATGTGCTGTCCCGCACGGTGTTTGCCGTTGTAGAGGTTCCACACCTCCGGGCGCTGCGCCCGCGGCTCCCAGGCACCGAATTCGTCGCGGAAACTGAACACCCGCTCCTTGGCGCGCGCCTTCTCCTCGTCGCGCCGCGCCCCGCCGAACACGGCGTCGAAGCGATGTTCGGCGATCGCACGCAGCAATGTGGTGGTCTGCAACCGATTCCGGCTCTCCCCCGGGCGTTCGATCACCCGCCCGGCGTCGATATCGTCCTGCACCCGAGCCACCAGCAGCCGCGCACCGAGCCTGGCCGCCGTGCGATCGCGGAAGTCGATCACCTCGTCGAAGTTGTGCCCGGTGTCGACGTGCAGCAGCGCGAACGGCAGCGCCGCCGGCCAGAACGCCTTCCGCGCCAACTCCAGCATCACCGCCGAGTCCTTACCGCCGGAGAACAACAGCACCGGCCGTTCGAAGGTGGCCGCCACCTCCCGGAAGATGTGCACCGATTCGGCCTCGAGGGCCGACAGATGCGACAGCTCGTATCCCGTCCGCATCACATTCGCCTTGTCCGCATCGCTCGCACCGCTTCCCCGAATCCGAAATCTCGACCACTTCCGGGTTGCGATGTCGAATATTCGACGCTATTGTTCGATATTGTGACACCGACGATAAGCGGATGCGGGTGCGTCGGTCAAGGGGCTGTCGCCCCCGCGCGGATTTCGCCGCCCACCCGGCCGCCCTACCGGCGCGGCGTCGCTGCGTCGACCGGCCGCGGGAGCGGATGGTGAGCCCCTGCGCTCCACGGCACCGGTGATCTCGGACTTCGGCGTGGCCATTGCACGCCGCGGCGAGCACCGTGCCGAGATGGCCCCCACCCCAGAGCGCGGAGCCAACAGGAAGGTCGCCGTATCCGGAAGCTCCGACATTCGCTACCCGCCCGCCGCGCCCCGATGTCGACCGGACCGAACGCAGCCACCGCACTCGAAGGAGCGCGGCTGCGGCGACCGGTACGGTGAGCGGCGGTGTGGCCCGTCACCGTCGAGTGCGGCGCGATCACCGGCCGCATGGATCGACCTATCGACCAGGAAAGGGCGCCATGTCCGAGGGCACCGACATCGCTACTCCCGCCGCCTCCGCGGGATCACCACCCACGCATCGGGTGGTGCGGGTGATCGAACTGCTGTCGCGCCGTCCCGCCGAGCACTTGTCGCTGGCGCGGATCGTGCGCGAGACCGGACTCTCCCGGGCGACGGCACATGCGGTGCTGACCCAGCTCACGGCCGACGGCTGGACCGTGCGCGATCTCGACGGCAACTATGGCCTGGGGATGGGGCTGCTCGCCGTCGCACGCCGTGCGGAGGCGGCGTTCCCGCTGCGCCGGCTGGCCGCCGATCTCCTGCGGGAATTCGTTGCCGAACAGGGCTTTCCGGTCTTCCTGGCCGAGCGCGACGACGGGTCGATCATCATCACCGAGGTCGCCGGGACTCCCTCGGTGCCGTGGATCCGGCAGGGCCGCCGCCTGCCCCTCGCACCGCCGGTCGCGCGCGAATTCATCGCCTGGGCACCAGCTTCCGAACGCACCACCTGGATCGACCACGCCGACCCCGCCCATCGCGAACGCCTGCTCGCGGTACTCGACGCCGTCCGCGCCCGCGGCTACTCCGTCGAACGCCTCGCCGACGAATCCGCGCCCATCCTCGAAGCCCTTGCCGCCCTGCGCAACTCACCGGTCACCGACCCGCTCCGCAACCGCCTGGGCAGCATGATCACCGACCTGATCACCATCGACTACCTCCCCGACGAACTCGGCGCCGAGAACGCCGTAGTCACCGTCGCCGCCCCCATCTTCGCCGGCGACCGCGTCATCGCCGCCGTAGTCGCCTGCCCCGACACCCGCCTCTCCGCCCAGCACCTCACCAACCTCGGCGCCGCCATCACGGCCACCGCAGAAAAGATCACCCGGACCACCACCGGCACCTGACCGACCGGCATGCCTTGCCCGAGCATAGGAATGCCGATCGCGACGGGCGGGCAACTGCCGCCACCGGTACATCGATTCAGGGCCGAAGACTGCCATGGCGGAAGGAAGCGCCTGGTCCCACCGGGCCTCCACATGCCACAACCAGACCACGCGCATCGACGCTGCAGCAACTACGGTCGGAATGTGCCGACCTCAACCTTCCCACGCCTTTCCCTCCACCTCCGCCGTGGCGTTCTCCCCCTGCGGATTTCGATCGCCGCACTCGCAGTGACCGCGGCCTTGTCCGGCTGCGGGTCCGAAAGTGCGACGCCCGCAACGACTACCACCCTCGCGGGCACTTCGGCTGCCACTGCGCACACGTCCGGCGGCGCGACGAGCGCACCGAACGCCGCGAACCCCAGCGCGAGCACATCTCCCTCGCCCGGCACGGTCACCGTTCCCGATGTCCGCGGGGACCGCCCGGCCCTCGCCGATCAACTCCTCACCGCCGCCGGCCTGCACGCGCACATCACCGGCGGCACCGGCCGCGGACCGGGTGGCGGTCAGTGCGTCATCAGCAGCCAGACCCCTGACGCGGAGACCTCGGTACCCACCGGCACCACGATCGAGCTCGCCACCGGCGAGGTCGGCGGGCAGAGTCCCTGCTGACCCACGGCCATCGAGTTACGGTCGCACCATAGGGTTTTCCGGAGGCTGGGACACCGTGGCAACCTTGGTCGACGACCGCTGGGTCGAGCGTCGTCCACGGCGATATCGGTCCCGAGCACATCCTGGTCGAGGCCGGCCGCACCACCAGGGTGATCGATTTCGTCGACGCTCACCTGCGGTATGGCATCGGCTCGGGCCGTGGCACGAGGTGACCCACGGCCTCGAGACCGGCTCGGCCGCGCATATCCGCAGCGGGCTGGCCGGCGTGCTCGAGCGCCTGTCCCCGGCGGATCAACCACGCAGCCGGTAGCTGGGGCCCGGGTTCGCCGCGACGTAGTCGGCCCACGTGCGGGTGCCGTCGGCGTGCTCGGGACAGGTGTTGTCGCCGGCACGGAAGCTCTGCGCGATCTCGCCGGGGAGCGGGAGCGGCACCGTCCGCCGAGGGCGCCCGTAATGCTGCTGCCACGTCTTCACCAACTCGCCCAGCGTGGATACCTGCGGTCCACCGAAATCTGCCGCACGGCTGCGGGGTTCGCCTTCGACGAGGTCGGCCAGGCGGGTGGCCACATCTTCGGTGGCGACCGGCTGGAAGCGGAAATCCAAGGGCAGCGGGGCGATCGGAAGCTTCTGCACCCCGGCGAGCACCGCGGCGATCAGGTCGTGGAATTGGGTGGCGCGCTGAATCGTATGCGGCACACCGCTGTCGGCGATCAGGTGTTCGCAGGCGAGTTTCTTGCGGTAGTAGCCGAAGGGGATGCGGTCGATGCCGACGATCGACACGTAGATCAGATGCCGCGCTCCCCCGGCGGCCGCGAGCAGATTCCGCGTCTGCTCGATATCCGGTTTGCCGAACCGCCGGAAGTCCGAGGCCGCGTGCACGATCGACTCCGCACCCTCGGCAGCGTCGCGCACACCGGCCCCCGTCGCCAGATCCCCCACGTGCGTTCCCGCACCCGGGCGTCGCGAGAGCACCCGCACGTCGTGCCCGCGTTCGCGCAGCCGATCCACGATGTGCCGCCCGAGCGCGCCTGTCCCACCGGTCACCAGCACTGTGCTCATGCCTCCACCCAACCCCGCCCCCGCGGTCCGGGCAAGCACCCGGCAGCCGATGTCACATCCGGATCAGCACGGTAAGCGTCGGCAAGTCGGGTGCTGGGTGAACTAGCAAGTCGGGTGCTGGGTGAACTAATCGTGCAAACCTCGCCGAATCCGGCGGTTTTCCGCATTTCCAGTGGCGGTTTGCACGAAAAGTTCACGGGGCGTCCCAACTCCCCTCGCCCGGCACGCCCGCACATCGGCGGACGCACCATCCGAACCACACTGCGCGGGAACCGATCCCACATCCCCCGCGTCGAAGTATCCGGGGGCGCCGAGTGCCGGAGAGGTGACGGCCGATCCCGATCGGCATCGGATTCAGTCGCAAGGACGGACTTATGATTGCTCGGCGTTCGGATATCGCCACCTACATCGTGGTGGCGTACGCACTCGCGTGGGTGCTCGCGTCGATTCCCTGGATCGACGGAAAAGGGCTGGAATCGGTCCCCTGGCTGCACGACGGAGCGGCCCTCATGATGTTCGCCCCGACAGTGGCCGTTCTGGTCGCACGGTCGAGGATGCGGCAGCCCGTCATCGCGCGCTCCGCGGCCCCGGGCGTCCAGGCCGCTCCCGGCTTCGCCGCCGACGTCGGCCTCGGACTCGGTCCGGCACCCGCGCGCACCGCCCGGTTGATGGTCGCCGCCTGGCTCGGCACGCAGATGGTCGCGTGGATCGGCTACGAGATCAGTGCGGCGCTCGGCTGGTTCCATTTCGATCTGGGCACAATCGACACTTCGATGCTGGTCGCGATGCTGTTCGAGACGCTGACGACGTCCGTCATCGCGACGCTGCCGAATGCGCTCGGCGAGGAGATCGGTTGGCGCGGTTGGCTACTGCCACAATTGATCTCCCGCTACGGCACCCCGGTGGCGCTGATCGCGACCGGCGTCGTCTGGGCCCTCTGGCACGCCCCGCTGACACTGCTCGGTTACGGCTTCACCGATATCGGCGCCTGGTCGGCGGCGGCCTACATCCCGTTCTGCATCTGCTTCGGCGCCGTCCTCGGCTGGCTGCGCCTGCGGTCGGCCAGCGTGTGGCCCGCGGCGATCGCGCACGCGTCGTGGAACGGCGGAGCGATGATCTTCGGCGCCCTGCAGTCGGCCGACTCGAGCGAGCACGCGCACACGCTGCTGGGCGGTTCCGGCATCCCGGGGTGGATCCTGTGGGCGGCCGTGGCGACCGCACTGTTCGCCTTCGCGCCGATTGCGAAAACCCCCGCACCTGCACCGCGAACTTCGGTGCAGACGTAGCGCCGCTACTGTGGTTAGCTTTGAGGCCATGAGTACCACGCTCGCTGCTCTTCCGGAGGAATACCTGCCCCGCGACACCGCGGATGTCGTTCGCACAGTGCGAGATTCACGACCGCAACCGCTGACCGTGCGCGGCGGCGACCACAGCAGCGAGCAGCTCGACGACGAACCGGCCCCGCCCGACCGTCGCATCGTGATGTCGCTGCGGCGGATGAACCGCGTGCAGGCGGTGGACGCCGACGCGCGACTGGTGCGGGTGCAGGCCGGCGCACGCCTGTCCGATATCGATCGCACCCTGGCCGCGCACGGCCTGGGGCTGCCGATCGTCGGCGACCACCGCGAGATCACCGCCGGCGGTTTCGCGGCCGTCGGCGGGCTCAGCGCGGCCTCACACCGCTACGGCATGTTCAGCGACAACGTGGTCGCCCTCGAATACGTGGACCCCGAGGGTCGATTCGGCACCTGCGGGCGCACCCATCACGCCGACCGCTTCCGGCGCATCCTCGGCGGAGCCGGGCGCACCGGCATCATCACGGCGCTGACGCTGCAAGCCATCGAGGTCGACAAGGACCACACCTGGCTGACGTCCGACGCGCACCGATTCCTCGACTTCGACACGTTCGTCGAACACTCGCACGCCGAGATCACCCGCCCCGGCGACGCCCTGCTGCAGGTCGGCCGCTGGGTCGACACCGCGCCGCTGCGGGTGTCGCGACCGGTCGGCACCGGCAACATCCAGCTCGGCACGGTCCGCTTCGGCCAGTGGTCGAGTCTGCATCCCACCACCGCCACCCCCTCACTGCGGGCCCGCCGTGAACTGGGTGCGCGGGCGCGAAAGTCGTTGGGCGCCATCGCCTCCGCCGCGGGCGGCCGCGCCGGTATGCCGGTGCGCAACGCCGCCGCCGGCGCGCTGATGTTCGCGCCGAAGGTGCTGACGCTGCGCGACGCCGAATATCTCGCCGACACGGTGATCAGCTCCTCCGAGCGCGGCCCCGCCTACCGGGTGGCGGTCTTCGCGCCCATGAGCAGCTACAGCACCGTCTTCCACCGGCTGCACGACCTGTTCGCCGACCACCGCGAACGCAGCGGCGCCATCACGGTCATCTCCGCCATGACCTACGGCGTGCGCTCCCCGGATCTGCACGAATCCGCGGGCGAGGACCACGGCTTCATCACCTTCACCTGCCGCCTGCGCCCCACCGGCACCTACTCCGGCCGCTCCGGCGCACCGGAACTGATGCGTGAGATCACCTCCGGCATCGACGACATCTGCCGCTCCGAACGCGCCCGCCGCTATCACACCCCCGACTGAACCCTGTGCGTAGACCGAACGCCCCGGCAGACATGTCGGGGCGTTCGGCTTTTCCGGCAGTATCTCGAACGGCCCCCGCAACGACGAAGCGCCCCGGCCGAAGCCGGGGCGCTCGCGACTGCCGTCAGATGCTCAGTGCTTCTCGGGTCCCACGTGGTACTCGAACACCAGGCCGGCGACCGAGGCCAGGACACAGAGCACGCCCAGGCCGATCAGCCAGTACTGGAAGAACGCGAAGCCGAGCGCGGTGACCGAGGCGGAACCGGCCAGCAGGATGGGCCAGAAGCTGCCGGGCGAGAAGAAGCCCAGGTCGCCGGCGCCGTCGATGATCTCGGCCTCTTCGTAGTCCTCGGGGCGCAGATCCAGGCGGCGGGCCACGAAGCGGAAGTAGGTGCCGACGATCAGCGTCAGTCCGGCGGTCAGCACGATGGCGGTGGTACCCGCCCACTCGACGCCGGTGCGGGACTGGCCGGTGAAGAATCCGTAGACAACCGCCACGATGATGAAGAACACCGTGAGCAGCTCGAAGATGCGTGCTTCGACCTTCATGTCAGTTCAGTACCCTTCTTACTTGCTCTCGGCCTGGCTGGCTTCACGCGCGGTGCGACGGGTGTCGAACGGATGCGTGGTCGTCGCGACCGGCGACTCGCCGATGCTCGACAGGGCCTCGGCATTGGTCTTACCCGCTTCGCGGGCGGCGATGTACTTGTCGAACTTGTCCGGCGTCACGGCACGCACTTCGAAGTTCATCATCGAGTGGAAAGTACCGCACATCTCCGCGCAGCGGCCGACGAAGGCACCCTCGTGCTCGATCTTGGTGATCTGGAAGGTGTTGTCGGAGTGGTTTTCCTTCGGGTTCGGCATCACGTCGCGCTTGAACAGGAACTCCGGCACCCAGAAGGAGTGGATGACGTCGGCGGAGGCCAGCTGGAATTCCACGACCTTGTTGGTCGGCAGCACCAGCACCGGGATCTCGTTGGACGAGCCGACGGTCTCCACCTTGTCGTAGTGCAGGTAGGAGATGTCGTTGGCGGGCAGGCCGTGCAGCGGACCCGGCTGCGGGTGGCCGTCGGCGGTGCGCTCCTTGTACTCGCTCTGAATCTGCTCGTTCATCGCCTGACGGGTCTGGTCGACACCGTCGTGGACCTGGCCGTTCTGGCCGACGACCTTCTGGTAGCCGAACTTCCAGTTCCACTGGAACGCGGTCACGTCGACGACCACATCGGGGTTCGAGGTCTTCTCGTGCACGTAGTTCTGCACGACCACGGTGAAGTAGAACAGCACCGCGATGATCACGAACGGAATCGCGGTGTAGGTCAGCTCCAGCGGCACGTTGTAGCCGGTCTGCCGCGGGAACTCCGGGGAGTTCTTCTTCTTGCGGTGGAAGGCCACGGTCCAGAAGGTCAGGCCCCAGACCAGCACACCCATCGCCAGGGCGGCGACGACCGACCACGTCCACAGTTCCCGCATCCGGGTCGCCTGCGGGGTCACACCCGAGGGCCAGCCGAACCGAAGCACGGGATTGTCGATCGAGCAGCCCGAGACGAGCATCACGGTGATCCCCATGGACACCGCCAGCCCGGCCCGCCGAAGGATGCGGCCCCGCCGTACCCGGGCGGGTCGTGCCCCTATCGCTTCGCTCGCCTTGTGCGCCACGCTCAACGCCTTCCTGGTCGTCCATCCGACACGGCGCCACCCGGATGCCGGGCGGCGCGTTTTCAGCACGTTCGGGAGCCTTCCGCGAGCCGCACCGAACGCGCGGCCGACCACGAGAGTTCCCGAGTACTACGCAGCGTAGACCAAACCGCCTCCCGCGTTGTGCCCGGGTCGCTTTCGACACACCGGCCACCGGGTGCGATCCCCGGCCGTACCTCCGCGCCGCTCACGCGCCCGTACGCGAAATCCCTGGCGAGCGCGACCGCCGCCCAGCGAGGCGACGAGCAGGCCCGCGGTGCGGCATACTCGGGGACTGGTTTCGAATGTTCTCCGCGTACCCGATCCGGAAACGAGGTTCTCGACGCAGTGTGTGGACTGCTGGGATTTCTGACCGCCGATGTGGCCACCGACTCCGTCGTACAGCAGGTGTACGACGCCTTGCAGTGCGGGCGCCATCGCGGCCCGGACGAGCGCGGCACCTGGCACGACGAACACATCATCCTGGGCTTCAACCGCCTGTCGATCATCGACATCGAGCATTCGCATCAGCCGCTGCGCTGGGGTCCGCCGGAGAATACGCAGCGTTATGCGCTGGCGTTCAACGGTGAGATCTACAACTACCTGGAGTTGCGCGCGCAGCTGAGCGAGGAGTTCGGGGCGCGGTTCGCCACCGAGGGGGATGGTGAGGCGATCGTCGCGGCCTATCACCACTGGGGCACCGCGGCATTCTCCAAGCTGCGCGGCATGTTCGCCTTCGCCATCTGGGACACCGAGACCCAGGAGCTGGTACTGGCCCGCGACCCGTTCGGTATCAAGCCGCTGTTCCTGGCTACCGGCCCGGGCGGCACCGCCTATGCCAGCGAGAAGAAGAGCCTGCTGGAACTGCTGCCGGCCCTGAATCTCTCGGACGCACTGGATCCGCGCGCGCTCGAGCACTACACGGTGCTGCAGTACGTGCCGGAGCCGGAATCGCTGCACGCGAACATCCGCCGCCTGGAATCGGGCTGCTACGCCACGCTGCGCCCCGGCGCCGCGCCGGAAGTCACCCGTTACTTCGAGCCGAACTTCCGGGTGCGCCCGTTCGCGGCCGGCTCGGAGGACGCCCGCTACCGCGAGATCGCGGCGGTGCTCGAGGATTCGGTCGCCAAGCACATGCGCGCGGACGTCACCGTCGGCGCCTTCCTGTCCGGCGGCATCGACTCCACCGCCATCGCGGCGCTGGCGATCCGGCACAACCCGAATCTGCTCACCTTCACCTCGGCGTTCGAGCGGGAGGGGTATTCGGAAGCCGATGTGGCGGCCGAGACCGCGGAGGCGATCGGCGCGAAGCATTTCATCCGCACCGTCAGCCCCGAGGAATTCGCCGGCGCGATTCCCGAGATCGTCTGGTACCTCGACGATCCGGTCGCCGATCCGGCGCTGGTGCCGCTGTATTTCGTGGCCCAGGAGGCCCGCAAGCACGTCAAGGTGGTGCTCTCCGGCGAGGGTTCCGACGAGCTGTTCGGCGGCTATACGATCTATCGGGAACCGTTGTCGCTCAAGCCTTTCGAGTACCTGCCGAAGGGCGTGCGGCGGCTGGCCGGCAAGCTCTCGGACCGGATTCCGGACGGGACGCGCGGCAAGAGCCTGCTGCACCGCGGTTCACTGCCGCTCGAGCAGCGCTACTACGGCAATGCCCGCAGCTTCAACGACGCCCAGTTGCGTTCGGTGCTGCGCGAATTCCGCCCGGAGTGGACGCATCAGGATGTGACGGCCCCGATCTACGCGCGCTCGCGCGGCTGGGATCCGGTGGCGCGCATGCAGCATCTGGACCTGTTCACCTGGTTGCGCGGCGACATCCTGGTCAAGGCCGACAAGATGACGATGGCCAATTCGCTCGAGTTGCGGGTTCCGTTCCTGGATCCCGAGGTGTTCGCGGTCGCCGAGCAGATCCCGTATCAGCAGAAGATCACCAAGGAGACCACCAAGTACGCGCTGCGCCGCGCGCTCGAGACAATCGTCCCGCCGCATGTGCTGCACCGGCCGAAACTGGGCTTCCCGGTGCCGCTGCGGCACTGGCTGCGCGGACCGGAACTCTACGACTGGGCCGCCACCCAGATCGCGGAATCGCAGACCGACCATCTGCTGGACAAGTCCGCGATCAAGGCCATGCTCGAGGCGCACCGGGCCGGCAACGGCGACCACAGCCGTCGCCTGTGGACGCTGCTGGTGTTCATGATCTGGCACGGCATCTTCGTCGAAGACCGCATCAAGCCCGATATCCAGGAGCCGACCTACCCCGTGCGGCTCTAGCCGGCGGATACCAGCGACGCGGGCGTCGTACCGCGGCCGATCACGGCCGGCGGTGCGGCGCCCGTCCCGTGTGCGGCGACCCCCTTCGAAGGCCCACTCGTAGTCATGTCATCTTTTCGACGCTCTTGAACGTACCGTTAAACAGCGGTACATTAAATGACGTCAAGCTAGTCGCGCGGCCCGATCGGGCCGCGGACGGATACGACCGAGACACGTACCGAAGGAATTCCGATGGTTCGAAACGACCTGCCCTCGAAGCTCCGCACCCGCATGTCACGCACCGTGATCACGGTCGCCATCGCGGCGGCGCCGATCGTGGCGGCCGCCACCCCCGCTCTCGCCGAACCGGCGGCGGCCCCAGCCCCGGCCCCGGCCCAGGCCCAGGAAATCCATGGCTGGGGCCACCACGGCTGGGAGCATCACGGTGGTTGGGGAATGCCGGGCTGGGGCCTGCCGCGCGGAGGCTACGGCGGCTTCTATCCGGGATGGAACAGCCCGTGGTCGGGTGGCTACGGATACGGGTACGGCTACGGCTACTCGCCGTTCTCGACCGGCAGCGCCTCCTGAGCCGAGATCACATCGGCTCGATCGCACCCGGCACACGGCCTAACCTCGTAGCTATGTGCCGAAATATCACCGCCCTGCGCGGCCTCGAACCGGAAGCCACGGCCGAGGAGATCGAGGCGGCCGCGCTGCAGTACGTCCGCAAGGTGGGTGGCCTGAGCAGTATCTCCGCGGCCACCCGCCCCGCGGTCGACGAGGCCGTCGCCGAGATCGCCGCGGCCACCACCCGCCTGCTGGCGGCCCTGCCCGACCGCAAGGTGCCGCCGAAGTCGGTTCCGCCGCTGCGGCGACCGGAGGTGCAGGCGCGCATCGCCGCCCGCGCCTGAGCCCGGAGCGGACCTAACCCTTCGCCACCACGCGGACCGTCGACAGGGTGGGGTCGGTGGCATCGGGTGGAAAACGTCGACTCGTACGCATCGACCGCGTCGGCCATCAATTCCTGCGCCTCACCCAGCACCCCGTACCGCAGCAGACGATCGTCGAGCCCGTTGAGCGCGACCACGTCCGCGGCGAACGCATCCGGCCCGAGGACGTCCAGTACCCGGGAATCGACTCCCCGTCCCTGCTTGTGACCCGGTGGACTGAACGGCACGAAGCCCCGCCGCCGGAAATCGCGCAGCGCGTCGAGCACCGGGGCCCTGTCGTGATCCATAGTGCTCGGCTAACCACCGATCCGGACGCCAAGTCCTCGAGCCGTCGTCCCGGCTCGTGATTCACCCGGAGTTCGCCGTGGCGTCGGGTTTTCTGAACCCGCGCACGGTTGGCTGGAGGTATGGACGAGCGGGATGCGTCGGAGCCGGTATCGGAGCAGGCGGGTAGCGCCGGGGCGGGGGCCGGTCCTGGTTCGACGCCGGGCACCGGTACCCACGGAGATGTCACCGCCGGGCCGCACGCCGCCGCACGAGCAGGCGGACCGGAGGGAGGCGGCGCGCGCCCCGACCGATCGCGCGGGGTGAGCCGGCGATGGCTGTTCGGCGCGTCGGGGGCGGCGGCGCTCGCCGGGCTGGCCGTGGGTGCGGGGACGACGGCGGCATTGCACGACGAGGGTTCCTCGACCGGCGGCGGGCGATTCTGGCCGCTGTCACCGGAATTGGCGACGGGTCCGGCCCGGGTGGCCGCACCGCCGGTAACGGGATTGCACCTGCAGTTCGGTGCCGACGCCGCGCGCGAGGCCGTGGTGAGCTGGCAGAGTTCGGCATCGGTGCGCAATCCGGTGGTGCGATTCGGCACGGCCACAACCGGATTCGGCGCGGCCGCGCAAGCACAGACCCGGGTCTACCGGGACGCCGCCTCGGGCACCGAGGTATACGCCCATCACGCGGTCCTGACCGGGCTCACGCCGGACACCGACTACATCTACGCAGCCGGACACGACGGTGCCACACCGGAATTGGGCACGCACCGCACCGCGCCGGCGGGCCGGGCCGCGTTCCGCTTCACCAGTTTCGGTGATCAGGGCACTCCGACGCTCGGCAAGCTGGACAACGGCCGCTACGTCAACGACAACCTCGGCTCCCCCGTCGCCGGTGACGTCACCGCGGGGATCGAACATCTGGCCCCGCTGTTCAATCTCGTCAACGGCGATCTGTGCTACGCCAATCTCGCCACCGACCGGATCCGCACCTGGAACGACTGGTGGGCCAACAATTCCCGGTCCGCTCGCCACCGCCCGTGGATGCCGGCGCCGGGTAACCACGAGAACGAACGCGGCAACGGCCCGATCGGCTACGAGGCGTTCCAAACGTATTTCACCGTGCCCGACAGCGGGGCCGAGGATCTCGCGCGCGGGCTCTGGTACGCCTTCACGGTCGGCGCGGTCCGGGTGATCGCGGTGGCCAACGACGACATCTGCCTGCAGGACGGCGGCAACTCCTATGTGCACGGCTACTCCGGCGGTGCCCAGAAGCGTTGGCTGGACAAGGAATTGGCTACCGCTCGGGCGGACCGCGCGATCGACTGGATCGTCGTGTTCATGCATCAGACCGCGATCTCCTCCGCCGACAAGGCCAACGGCGCCGATCTGGGGATCCGCCAGGAATGGCTACCGCTGTTCGACCGTTACCAGGTCGACCTGGTGCTGTGCGGCCACGAACACCATTACGAGCGTTCCCATCCCGTCCGCGGCGTCCTCGGCAGTGACACCCTCACCCCGAAACCGGTCCCGGAGGCGGTCACGCCCGCCACCGCGACCACACCGGAGATCATCGACACCTCCAGGGGCACAGTGCATCTCGTGATCGGCGGCGGCGGAACCTCCGTCCCCTCGAACGGGCTGTTCTTCCCCGGGCAGCAGTGCCGGGTGATCACCGGCGTCGGCGCGGTCGACCCCGCCACCGGCAAGAAGGCGCCGATCTATGTGATGGAGCAGGCACCCTGGTCGGCCTTCAAGGATCCCGACCATCCCTACGGATTCTGCGCTTTCGACGTCGATCCCGGCGCCCCCGGCGGCCACACCACCATGACCGCCACCTACTACGCCGTGACCGACACGGTCAAGCCGGTGGACAGTTTCATCCTCACGCGGCCGCGTTCCGACCACTGACCCGGCCGCGGTCATCGGCACCTGCACCGACGTGAACGGCTCGGCCCACATCACCGCCGGTCACCTGTCCTGCCCGCACATCCCCCACCGCACCCGTCACGCCGCACACAACGCCGTCGCTCATCGGCCCGGCTCTGAACACCGTAGGCAGCGAGACGGCCCCGCCGCCCAACTGTTACGTGACATGGATCAGATCCAGCACCCGGCGTGCCAATTCGGCGTCGGTGGACTCGGCTCGCGTGGCCGGCCGCCGATGCCACACGGTGAGAAGCAGGTCCGCCGCATTGCCGGACAGAACCGTATCGGCCGCCGCCGCGCCGTAGTCGATCGTCGGTTCCGGATGGGTCAGGCGCAGCGTCCACGGCGGGCCGTCGAGGTCGGTGCAAACGAATTGCGTTGCGGTCCCGACGAGTTCGCCGGGCACATCGACTCGGGCGAGGAAGCGTGGGACGAAGACGTGCAGCCATTCGTCGATGCCGTCACCCGCGAAGTCCGCGTCGATCGGCGCCGCCGCGCCGGGCCGCACCGCGTCCTGCGCATCCCACCGGTGCATCGCCGTCTCATGGGCCTGTCGCCGCAGCCAGAACCGCACGGTCCGCCGGCCGAGGAAGGTGTCGACCTCGCCGTCGAGATCCATCCCGTCCAGCTGTCGCAGCAGCAGATCGCGGCTCTCGCGATACCACTTCGAAAGGTCCTCACCGTCGGGGCGGGGAACCGGCGCGTCGTCGCCGCGCAGGAATCCCGCCGCCCACCGATGCACCCGGCCCACGTGGGAGATCAGGCGCGCCACATCCCATCCGGGACAGGCCGCCACCGGCGCCCCGTACGCGTCCCGCGGTATCGCGGCGATCGCGTCGCCCTCGGCTACGAGTGCCGCCAGCCACCGTGAATCGTCCATGCACGCAACCTATCCGCCGCGTCACGACGGCGCATCGCTCACGATCTCCGGTAGCCGGTCCGCACCCCAGCTGCGGTGGATGTAGCCGACGACCCGATCCAGTTCCGCGCGCTCCACCGCGGCCGGTTCGCCGCGTTCGAGCGGATCGAAATGGAAGATGTAGAGCCGCGACGCGAACTGTTCGAACGGCAGCGATCCCTCCCCGAACCGTTCGCCGTGCCCGGCGGTGCCGACGACCACGCCGTCACCCCAGTCCTGGCCACTGTCGTTGTTCGGGTTGTAGAAGTAGACCCGCATGGTGTCCTGCGGATCGAGGCTGACCCGCAGGACGGTGATCGCGTGCCAGCCGACGAACCGGGCGGCGCTGTCGGTGACCGCGATGCCGGCCGGCTGCGGGTGGATCAGCGGCTGATTGCCGTTGTAGAAGGGGTGGTAGCTGGCGTAGAAGTGCCGCAGGAATTCGTCGACGTCGATCAGCCGCCCGGTATCCACATCGACGTTGATACGGAATCCGCGCCCGGACCACCAGCCGTGGAATTCGGGGTTGATCCACCGATGCGGGTCCCCCTCGCGGCCGACGCAACGCCGGCCCATCTCCGCGTAGATCCGGTCGAGATGGGGCACGACCAGCAGTGATACCGGGTCCAGATCCATCGGCAGGGTGGTCGCCACCCCGGCCCCCGCCTCCAGCGAGGAAATCGGCTGCCCCTCGAAATGCATGACGATCTCGTCGTCGCGGGCCGCCCACGCCACGGTCTGCAACAGGTAGTCGGGATCGTTGTAGGCCCACATCGACAGGGCGCGCGCCGACTGGCAGGTCGGATTGTCACCCTGCCCGACGCCGAGCGGCAGACCCAGGATCGACAGCATCCCGGACAGCAGCCGCGCCCGCGCGTCCGGCACCGGGCCGAACACCTCGTGCAGCCGTTCCCGCGAACGCGGCGACACCGGAAGCGCGAGTTGCCGCCACAGCGCGGGCGCGACCGGCGGTTGATACAGAATCCCCCGCTCCAGCAGCAGCGCGAGCCCGTAGATGCCCTGCGCGGTCTCGACGTGCACGGCCTCCTCGATCAGGTTGCGCACGAGTTCGTGGTAGCACAGCAGGCTGTCGCGCCCGGTGCTCGACAATCCCAGCGCCTCACCGAGCAGATATTCGCCCTTGGTCAGCAGGAACCGCAGCAGCACCGCGTGATACGGCGACACCAGCCCGGTGTCGTGCATCGAACGCGCGAAACCCGTTGCCTCGTACTGCAATGCGCTGTCGTCCATACTTTCCAGGCGCGTGCGGTAGACCTCCACGCCCGGATCCTCCCGGCATGCGTCGGTGGTGCCGTAGAGGCTGCTGATCAGCCGGTCCGCGCCCAGCCCGGCGGCGCCGAGATCGATATCGGGATTGCTGCGGGCGACGGCGATCTGCGTGATCATCCGCTTCACCTGCTCGACCTGGATGGGACGCTGGCGCAGAATCCGCCAGATCTCGTCGACCAGATGCTCGAGCACCTTCTCGTACCCGATTTCCTCCACCAGATGATGCAGCAGCTCCCGCGAGACCCGCGCCATCCGCCCCTGCTGTTCGCGTTCGGCCTCGCTCGGCGGCGTGAACAGCAGGCTCAGATTGACCGCCAGCACCTGCGACAGATGCCCCAGCGCCTGTTCCGCACTCACCGACGGATGCGGGTAATCACCTTTGGCCACCGCCAGCAACCGCAGATCGCTCACCGTCTCCAGCACCATCGTGTCGGCGTTGGCGCTGCGCAGCGAACCCACACTCAACGCGGGAATCAGGATCTCCGGATGCGCCCAGTCGGTGCCGAGGAACAGCCCGGCCGCCTCGAGCCCGCTCGCCCGCGCCCGCACCGCCGCGCAGCCGCCGGGCAGCAGCAGCACCCGCCGCAGCGCACCCAGCACCCTGGACAGCTTCACCTGCTTACCGAAATCGCTGGTGTCGCCCAGAATTCGGGTGGCTTCGTCCAGCGTGGCGAGACGCCTGTCCAGAGTGTCGTCGTCGCTGCCGAGTGGAGTCAATCAGGATCCTCCCGTGATCCATTCCTGCCGAGAAGGAGTCATACGTAGAAGTCGAGTTCTTCCTGTCGCTTCAGCAGGTCCCGCAGAGCGTACGGGTCTTCGCCGAAGAAGTACAGCAGGCCCCAGTGATTGCCGAATGCGGTTCGCTTGGTGACCTTTTCCGCCAGTGGGGCGGTGAGTTCGTGGGTTTCGAAATATTCGTGATCCTCCGTCTCCTCCGGGATCGACAACCGGCTGACCACCCGCCGCCGCGGATAGACGCCGAACGAACCGGCATGTCCTTTCGCATCCACCACTTCGCGGGGGAAGAACGCCACGATCTCCTCCTCGGTGGTCTTCGGATCGAAGGCGAGCACCAGCGCGTGATAGGCGTTGAAACCGTATGCGCGCTCCAGCAATTCGAACACCTTGAACCCGGGCGGGCGATAAGCGACCTCACCGAAATACATCTCACCGTCGCTGGTGACGAAGTATTCCGGGTGGACGAACCCGAATTCGATATCGAAGGTTTTGATCAGCTTTTCCACCTGCCGGGTGATCTCCGGACGATACTTCTCCAGTTCCGGTGTCGCGGGGACGAAGACGGAGTAGCCGAGCCGCACGTATTCGGAGATGTTGAGGAATCGGATCTTGCCGTCGTGAATCCACGCCTCGACCGCGAATTCCCAGCCATCCAAATGGGATTCCATCAGCACCGGGAACTCGTCGTCGGGGATCGCGTCGATCTCGTCGGGGGTGCGGATCACGCGGTGACCGAGGCAGCCGGCCTTGTCGAAGGCCTTGATGTGGATCGGGTCGTTCGGATCGCCGTCGAGTTTGAGCAGGGTCTGGTTGACGCGCTTGAGGAACCGGATGACGTCGTCACGCTCGTGTGCCTCCTCGAAGATGCCCACCCGGATACCGCCCAGCTGCGCGCGCCGCTTCATCAGCGATTTGTCGCGCAGCAGCATGGCCTGGCCGAGCAGCCGCGGATTGTCCAGCAGCACCGAATTGATCGCGCCCGCCCATTCCACGGTCTCCTCGAAGATCGGGATGGCGACGTCGACGCCCATCTCCTTCAGGGTCTCCGCGATTTCCATCGACCGGTCGTTGAGCCGCTCGAAATTCCAGCAGAGATAGGGGATTTCGTGCTCGGTGCAATACTCCTCTGCCCACTCCGGAGCCACCACGACATAGCGCCGATCGAATCGGTCCACCGCTTCGACTGCGTTCAAGCTCCAACCCAGCAGGGCGACAAAGCCTTTGTCCGGGTTCCTGCGCTTCGATTCACGGGATGAAATCGACAAACCTGCTCCCCTCTTCGACCTCGGTGCACCGTTCGTCGATCGCGAGGTCGTCTTGTCGCGCGGTGGTCCTGCGCTCGACACCGGGGCTGCGAATTCGGCGGGCTCCGGTATCGCCGCGCGTGCGCTCGGCATCGTCGGCGGGCGGCAACAACGGCGATCCGCTCTATCACCGTCATTGCCCACGGATACCCCGATGTTTCATTCCCAAACAGGGGCAACGCCGTTGCGTTATTGATACACAATCATTTTCGCTGGTCGTCATCTTCCGGGACGGAGAAGGACGTACGGCCGCCCCGGCGATCCGGCCGGAGCTCAGGACACCGACAGCACCGCGGCGGTGACCGCGACGGTCACCTCGACGGCGGCGCCGAGCACATCACCGTTGAGCCCGCCGAAACGCCGCACACAATGCCACACCAGCAAAGCCACGCCGCCCAGAGCTACGGCAACCGCGACCGGCCCGAGCCACCGCGCGGGCGCGGCGACAACGCCGGCGGCGAGCGCGACGAGAGTCCAGACCGCCAGTGTCACCACCGATTGCGTGCGCGCCACCAGCGCGCCGAACGCGGCGCCGGGAGCAGGCGCATACCCGCGGCAGGCGAGGACGACGGCGACCCGCCCGACCGCAATCGCGAGCCCCACCGCGAACCAGCGGCCGTGTTCGGCGAGGGCGGCGAACGACAGCGCCTGAATGCCGATCGCGAAGATCAACGCGGCCACCCCGAAGGGCCCCGCCCCGCCGCTCTTCATGATCTCCCGGGCCCGTTCCGGCGGACCGTAACTGCCGAGCCCGTCCGCGGTGTCGGCCAGCCCGTCCAGATGCATTCCGCGGGTGGCCAACCCCAGCGCGCCGACGGTGACGAGACCAGCGAGCGCGCAACTCATTCCCGCCCAGGTCGATACCCACAGCAACCCGGCCGCGCCCGCACCCAGCACCGCCCCGACCACCGGTGCGGCCGCGATCGCCCCCGCCGCCGCCGTGCGGTCGACCGTTTCGGGTCCGCGCACCGGCAGCACCGTCAGCCACGAGAGCGCGAGCCGAGCCGCCGCGATCATCGCCCGGACCTCGAGACATGCACGGCGCGTTCCACGACGCCGGATACGAAGATGCCGCGACGCCCACGGACCGAATGCACCGGGACCGCGCTCCGGCCACGCGACCGGCTCGGTGAGTGGTGCCGCGCGCGTCGACCGGCATCGGCATCCGGCGCACCGGGCGGGCAGGTACCACCCACCTCGTTCAGGACACGACTTCCGGTGCGGCCGAATCGGTTTCGGCGGTGCTGACCCCGGCCTCGCCGAAGGTCGACATCTCCGACAGTGCGGCGACGGCCGCGCGCAGCAGCGGCAGCGCGCTCACCGCGCCGGAGCCTTCACCGAGCCGCATATTCAGCTCGACCAGCGGCTCCAGGTCGAGCTTGGCGAGCGCCAGCGGGTGCGCCGGTTCCGTGGACCGATGCCCGGCCACCCACCAGCGCTTCGCACCGGGGGCGAGCATCTCGGCGATGAGCGCGGCGGCGGTGACCACCACACCGTCGAGAATCACCGGCGTGCGCCGGGCGGCGGCCTGAGCGAGATAGCCCGCGGTGGCGGCGAAATCCGCGCCACCGGCGATCCGCAGCAGCGCGAACGGGTCCTGGCGGTGCGGGCGCGCGCGCCACATGGCGTCGCGGATCGCGGAGGCCTTGCGCATCCATCCGGCATCGTCGACGCCGGTGCCGCGGCCGATCGCCACCACCGGTTCGGTATCGGTGAGGGTGGCGATGAGAACCGTTGCGGGCGTGGTGTTCCCGATACCCATATCGCCGGCGATCAGCAGGTCGGCTCCGCTGTCGATCTCCTCGTCGGCGATCGCGCGGCCCGCGGCCAGCGCGGCGTACAGTTCGGCTTCGGTGACGGCGTCCTCGCGGTCGATGGCGCCGCTGGAGCGGCGAATCTTGTGCGTGGAGACCGACGGATCGGTGTCGGCGTCCACCGCGATGTCGACCACGCGCACGGTCGCATCGGCCAGTCGTGCCAGCGCGTTCACCGCCGCCCCACCGGCCAGGAAGTTGGCGACCATCTGCGCGGTCACCTCACTCGGATACGCCGACACCCCGTGTCGCGCCACGCCGTGATCTCCGGCGAACACCACGACCCGGGCGCGCCGGAACTGATGCGGCGGGCACTCCCCCTGGCACGCCGCCACCCAATTGCCCAGTGTCTCCAACCGGCCCAGTGCCCCCGCCGGTTTGGTCAACTGCAACTGCCGCTGCTCGGCCTCGGCCCGTACGCGCGCATCGGGCGCGGCGACCGGGCCGAATGCCGGTGTGGTGCCGTTGAATTCGGCGAGGCCACGCGGAGTCGAGCCCGCCGGCGAGCCGGCGGCAGCTCCGGCGCCCGCGTCATTCGATCCGGTCGGCGCAGCGGCGCTGTCGGTTTCGTGACCGGATGCCAAAGCCCTTTCCGCCGCAGCGGAGTCGGCGAACCCGGAACCGTGGAAAGGATGCTCCCGGCCCACAGTATCAGCGCTGTCCGAAGCCGAAACCCGTTCCGCCGCACCACCTGCCACTCCGGCTGCCGCGGCCGCCGCAGAGGCGGCCCCGATCCCGCGTCCGGTGGATGCGCTCGCAGCTTCCGCGCCCTTCAGCACGACCGGCACTCCGGCGACGACCAGCACGACCTCGTCGCACACCGCCGCGAGCCGCTGATTCAGCGTCCCGATCTCGTCCTGGAACAGTCGTCCCGACGCGGTCGCCGGAACCACACCGAGCCCGACCTCCGGGCTCACGATCAGCAGGCGGTCCGCGTAGCCGGCCACCGCCGCGACCAGCGCGTCGATATCGGGGCCGACTGTTCCGCGCGGCGATTCCCAGGCCGCGCGCGCGTCGATGCGGGCGGTCAGCCAGGTACCGAGGTCGTCGATCAGCGTCACCGGCGCCGGATCACCGAGCACGGTGATCGGATCGCCCTCCACCACATGCCAGGTGCCGGGGCGCCGGACGCGATGGGCGGCAATACGATCGGCGAAGTCCGCGTCGGCGGGATCGGGAACCGCGGTCGCCACGTAGCGCACCGGTCCGCTGCCGCCGGCCACCTCCTCGGCATAGGCGGATTTCCCCGAGCGCGCCCCACCGAGCACCAGCGTCCGCAGCCCTCGGCCGCCCGCAGCATCGTTCACCACGTCAGCACGGTACCAATCGGCCCGCACCCGAGCCCTCGCCTACCCGAGCCATCGCCTACCCCGAGCCCGCAGCACATCGCGCCGCCCGAGTCCCTTTCCCCACAGCCGCGACTTCGGAGACCGCGCGACCGGAAGCACACGACAGCCGCCCCCGCGCTTCCGACCGCGCCGCCAATCGAACACGCGACTGTCCGCGAGAAGGCGATCGTGCCCCCTCGCACGGAACAACCCGGACTCAGACCGCGTCGCCGGGCGAAACCCGCGGCTTCGGCGCGCGCATACGCCGGATCTGGGAGGCGCGGACGAAGGCGTACCAACCCAGCGACCAGCTCGAGGTGGTGTCGTCGGGATAGCGCTCGCTCACCCGCTTGTTGATGAGGCGGCCGATCACGAAGCCCTCGGCGACCATGAACAGCATCATCACGATCATCGCGAGGGTGACGTAGGCCTGTACCTGCGGCGTGAGGAACATGGTCAGGATCAGCACCAGCGCCAGCGGCATGAACAGTCCGACCAGGTTGCGCCGGGCGTCGACCAGGTCGCGGACGTAGGCGCGGACCGGGCCGCGGTCGCGCGGCAGCAGATATTTGTCCTCACCGGCGAGCATCCGGGCGCGGCGATCGGCGGCCGCGGCCCGGCGTTCGGCCGAGGCGACCTTGCGTTCCTCGCGGTTGCCGCGGGTGGCCTTGCGCCGGGCACGGGCCTCCTTGGCGGTCAGCGGCGCGGGCGCAACCGGACCGCGACGTCTGCCCTGGACATCGCGACGTCTGGGCGTCGGCCGGCCCTTACCGGCGGTCGGTGCGGGCCGCTGCGCTGCCGTGGCCGTGTCGTCGTCGGTCGCGGCCGACGTGTCGTCGACGTGGTCGTCGGTGGTGCTGGCATCGCCACGGCGCAGGAACTTCACGCCGACCAGGCTATTGGATGGCATACCGGCCTGGAAACACGGTCTCCGCAGACCTGTGTGATCGGTCATACCACCCATACCGGCAAACCGGCTCCGACCGGGCGGTCTGCACCCCGCGACACGCCTCACGGGTGTGGCGATTCGCACGTCCGGCCGCCGACAACCGGCAATTCCGGGGCCGACGGGCCCGCACCGTCGCCCGCAGTGGCAAGATTGGAATAGCCACCCGCGACGTGGCGTTGACAGCTACCGAGCCGTGCGCTGTTCACGGAAACAACGTTCACGGGTAACGAGGGTCTGCGAGGAGACTTCATGACTGTGCAGAACGAGACCACCACCCACGGTGTGATCCTGACCGACGCCGCCGCGTCCAAGGCGAAGGCGCTGCTGGACCAGGAGGGCCGCGATGATCTGGCGCTGCGCATCGCGGTGCAGCCGGGCGGTTGCGCGGGTCTGCGGTACCAGCTCTTCTTCGACGATCGCACCCTCGACGGTGACCTGACCGCCGAGTTCGGCGGGGTCAAGCTCGCCGTCGACCGGATGAGCGCCCCCTACGTCCAGGGTGCGTCCATCGACTTCGTCGACACCATCGAGAAGCAGGGCTTCACGATCGACAACCCGAACGCCACCGGCTCCTGCGCCTGCGGCGACAGCTTCAACTGACGATCTGCACCCGGCGCGGAATCTCTGCGGAGGTTCCGCGCCGTGTCGTGCACACGGTACGGTAAAGCTGATTCCGCCCTCGACAGACAAGGACCGGGCTTCGTGACCATCGCTGTGTCCGCTTCCATCGCGACCGACCATTTGATGCGATTTCCGGGGAAATTCTCCGACGTCCTGCTTGCCGATCAGTTGCAGCACGTGTCGTTGAGTTTTCTGGTCGACGATCTGGTGATTCGCCGAGGCGGTGTCGGCGGCAACATCGCGTACGCGATGGGTCTGCTGAACGGTAACCCGCTGCTGCTCGGCGCGGTCGGCCCCGATTTCGGCGAGTACCGAGACTGGCTCGAGCGCCACGGCGTCGACTGCTCGGCGGTACGGATCTCCGAGACCGCGCACACCGCCCGCTTCGTCTGCACCACCGACGAGACGATGGCCCAGATCGCGTCGTTCTATCCCGGCGCGATGAGCGAGGCCCGCGACATCTCGATCGCCGAGGTGGCCGAAAACCGTTCGCTGGACCTGGTTTTGGTGGGCGCCAACGATCCCGACGCGATGTTGCGCCACACCGAGGAGTGCCGCAAGCTCGGCATCCCGTTCGCCGCGGACCCCTCCCAGCAGCTGGCCCGCCTCGACGGCGACCAGGCGCTCGCCCTGATCGACGGCGCCACATACCTTTTCACCAACGAGTACGAGTGGGGCCTGCTGCTGCAGAAGACCGGCCTGTCCCCCGAGGAGATCGGCCGCCGGGTCGGCATTCGCGTCACCACCCTCGGCGCCAAGGGCGCGCTGATCGTCGACGGCGACGGTGTCGAGGTGAATGTCGAAGTGGTGCCGGAACTTTCGCAGGTCGACCCGACCGGTGTCGGCGACGCGTTCCGGGCCGGCTTCCTCACCGGGCACACCGCCGGACTCAGCCTGCAGCGCTCGGCCCAGCTGGGTTCGCTGACCGCTGTGCTCGTGCTGGAGACCGTGGGCACCCAGGAGTGGTCGCTCGACCGCGACGACGCGCTGCGGCGGTTGCGCGGCGCGTACGGACCGGAGGCGGCGGAGGAACTCGGCGCGCTGCTGAGCTGACGCCGTCCCCGAAGAACCGAGCCATTCGGCGGCCCACTGCCGTGAGGATTCACAACATTGCGTCCGGATGCGCGGAGTTCGCCGGCGAACAATAGGGTGTGCGTATGGGATCCGATCGTTTATATTTTCGTCAGCTGCTGGCGGGCCGGGACTGGGCCGTCGGCGACCCGATCGCCACTCAAATGCGCAATTTCTCGTATTTGATCGGCGATCGCGAGTCCGGCGAATGTGTGGTGGTGGATCCCGCGTACGCGGCGGGTGATCTGGTCGATATCGCCGAGGCCGACGGCCTGCGGCTGACGGGCGTGCTGGCAACCCATCACCACCCCGACCACGTCGGCGGCACGATGATGGGTTTCACCCTGCGCGGAGTGAGGGAACTGCTCGAGCGGGTGCAGGTTCCGGTGCACGTGAATCACGAGGAACTGTCCTGGGTCGCCAACGTCACCGGTATCGCCCCGAGCGAGCTGACCGGCCACGATCACGGTGACACTCTCGCCGTCGGCGGCGTCGAGATCGAATTCCTGCACACCCCCGGCCACACTCCGGGCAGCCAGTGCTTCCTGTTCGAGGACCGGCTCGTCGCCGGTGACACGCTGTTCGTCGACGGCTGCGGCCGCACCGACTTCCCCGGCGGCGACTCCGACGCCATGTTCCGCAGCCTGCGCCACCTGGCCGAATTGTCCGGCGACCCGGTCGTCTACCCCGGCCACTGGTACTCCGAAGAACCCAGCGCGGCCCTGTCGTCGGTGCGCGAGAACAACTACGTGATGCGCCCGACCACCCTGGAGCAGTGGCATATGCTCATGCCCGGCTGAGCACACGCACCCGCCCTACAAGCCCTTTCGCCTTGCGCGAGAGGGCTTTTCGCATTTCCGGCGCAGATACACCACCCCGGCGCAGTTTTACCGACGCAGCGTTGGTATCTTACCGACGCACCGTCAGGAAGATGGTGCTGTCCCGCCGCCGGCCCGCCCGGCGGCAGCCGTGAGGAGTTGTCATGTTCCTGGCACTGCGCGAACTGTGGTACGCGCGAGTGAGATTCGGCCTGATGGGCGGCGTGGTCGCGCTCATCTCGATCCTGACCGTGATGCTGTCCGGGCTGTCGTCCGGACTGGTCGACGACGGCGTTTCCGGCCTGCGCGCTCTGCCCGTCGACGCCTTCGCCTTCGCGCACGGCACGAAGACCGACTCGGCGTTCACCCGCAGCACGATCGACACCGCGCAGGTCGCGGCGTGGCGGTCCCGGCCGGACGTGGCCGACGCCGCGCCCTTCGGCAATACGCTGGTCAACGCCAAGACCGGGGGTGGGGTCGCGGTCGACTTCGCCCTGTTCGGCGTCGATCCGGTGTCGTTCCTGGCCCCGGATCCGGCGCAGGGCGCACGGCTGGACCGGCCCGACGGCATCGTCGTGAGCGCGACCGCCCTCGACAAGGGTGCGCGACTGGGCGACACCGTCGTGATCGATCGGCTCGGCACCACGTTGACGATCGTCGGTGTCACCGCGGGCAAGCAGACCTTCGGCCACGTCGATGTCGCCTATGTGCCGCTGCGTACCTGGCAGCAGATCCATGCCGGGGTGAAACCGGGCGAGCAGGTGCGGGAGCAGGCCTACCGCGAGGCCAGTGCCGTGGCACTGCGCGCGCGGCCGGGTGCGACTGTCGACCTGGCCGCCGGCGACGCGGCGGCGGATACGACCGCCATGACGCGCACCGCCTCCTACGACGCCTCCCCCGGCTTCTCGGCGGAGATGGCGACCATGTCGCTGATCAAGGTGTTCCTCTACGCGATCTCGGCACTGGTGGTCGGTGCGTTCTTCCTGGTGTGGACCATTCAGCGCGCGGGCGAACTGGCGGTGTTGCGGGCGATCGGCGCACCGACGCGATTCCTGCTCGCGGACGGACTGACTCAGGCCGTGGTGGTGCTGGTCGGTGCGACCGCCGTCGGAGTGCTGATCGCCGTCGGCGGCAGCCGATTCATTCACGGTATGCCGTTCACCCTCGATCCCGCGGCCATCGCCACCGGCGCCGGCCTGCTGGTGCTGCTCGGCGTGCTGGGCGCGGCCGCCGCCATCGTGCGCGTCACCAGAATCGATCCCCTCGCGGCCCTGGGAGCCAACCGATGAGTCTGTTCACCACACACGAAGCCGCTGCGGCACAGGACGATTCGCACGACCGCGACCTGACGGGCCTCGAACTCGACGGCGTAGCGCTCACCCTCGGCGACGGCGCCGATACGGTGACCGCGCTGGACGACATTGACCTGTCGGTCACGCCGGGGGAATTCGTCGCGATCATCGGCCCCTCCGGTTCGGGCAAATCGAGTCTGCTCGCGGTGGCGGGCGGGCTCACCACGCCCGACGCGGGGCGGGTCCGCATCGGCGGCACCGATCTCGCCGCCCTCGGCGCCCGGGCCCGCACCCGATTCCGCCTGCGCCACATCGGTTTCGTCTTCCAATCGGGCAACCTGCTGCCCGCGCTCACGGCCGCCGATCAACTGCGCCTGATCGCCCGGCTCACCGGTGCCCGGCGCGATCCGCAGGAATTGCTCGATGCGGTCGGGATGGGCGCGAAGGCCGATCGGCGTCCGGAGCAACTGTCCGGCGGGGAACGCCAGCGCGTCGGCATCGCCCGCGCACTCATCGGCTCACCGCGAGTCCTGCTGGTCGATGAGCCCACCGCCGCCCTCGATCGCGCCCGCAGCGCGGAGGTGGTGGAACTGCTGGCCCGCGAAACCCGCGCGGCGGCGGTCGCCACCGTCATGGTCACCCACGACCACGACATCCTCGACCGCTGCGACCGCGTCCTGCACATGGTCGACGGCCGCCTCACTCCCGAGCGCTGAGCATGCGCCACACCCCGTCACCGCGACGGGGTGTGATAGCACTGTCGCTAGGGTCGGACCCAGGCCCGGTCGTGCGAGAAGGAGGTGTCGTGCCGAGAATTCAGGCGGCAACGGTCGCGGAACACCGGCAGGCGCAGCGACGTGCCCTCCTCGACGCCGCCCGCGCGATCCTCTCGGAACAGACCGGTGCGGCGCCTACCCTCGCCGAGGTGGCCGCCCGCGCCGGTCTGGCCCGGCCCAGCGTGTATCAGTATTTCGGCTCGCGAGACGAACTGTTCGAGGCGGTCCTGGCCGACGCACTCCCCCGCTGGAGCGCACGGATCGCCGAACGCATGGCCGCGGCCGGCGACCCCGGCGGCAAGGTCCTGGCCTACGCGATGGCCAACCTCGAACTGGTCGACGAGGGCGAACACGCAGTGGTCCAAGGGCTTTCGACCCACGTCGCCGCCGACGCCCTCGCCGCCCAGGGCCGCGCCATCCACGACGAACTCCGCACACCGCTGCTCGACGCGCTGACCGAACTCGGCGCACCCGATCCGGCCACCACCGCCGAACTGATCAATGCCGTCGTCCACACCGCCTCCCGCCTGGTGGAAAACCACACTCCCGTCGACACCGTGGCGACGAGCGTCCGAGAGTTGCTGAGTCCGTACCTCGTTCACACCGCGTCCGTCTCGCGCCCCTCCGGCGGCACCTAGCCCGCCGATCTCACCGCAACGTGTGACGGCACGCGGTCATCCCCGCTCTACCGTGATCGTGCGGAACCCCGCCGGACGAGTACGAGTCCGCGCCGGCGCCGGGTACTGGCGTCAGCGTGCGGGAGGGGAATCGGCGACCACCCGGAAACCGAGATTCCCGGTCGAGGAGACCGGCTCGCTGCCCTGCCGCGCCGAGACCCGGTAGCGGCGGCAGTAGGACAGGTGGCACAGATACGATCCGCCTCGCATCACCCGGTCGCGGCCGAGATCGGGTCCGGTGGGATTCGCCTCGGGACTGTGCCGATAGTAGTCCGGTGAGAAGAAGTCCGAACACCACTCCCACACGTTTCCGGTGGTGTTGTAGAGCCCGAAACCATTGGGAGCGTAAGCATTCACGGGCATCGTGCCGAGGTGCACGCCGGGGGCCGTGCGGGGGAATTCGCCGGTGAAGACGTTCATCTGCCGCTGCCCGTCCGGCTCGAAGTCCTCGCCCCAGGGGAACGGGCCGGTGGATCCGGCGCGGGCGGCGTACTCCCATTCGGCCTCGGTGGGCAGCCGCGTGCCCGACCACGTGCAGAAGGCCCGGGCGTCCTCCCAGGAGACATGGACGACGGGATGGTCGGCCAGGGCGCCGACATCGGAGTCGGGCCCGAACGGATGAGCCCAGTCCGCGCCCTCCACCTGCCGCCACCAGGGGGCGTTGACCACCGCACGGGTGGGCGGCATATCCGGCGGCAGCAACCCGGCGAAGACGAACGACCAGCCGTACTTCTCGGCATCGGTACGGTAGCCGGTGTCGGCGGCGAATGCGGCGAACTCGGCATTGGTCACCGCGTACCGGCCGATGGCGAAGGCGTCGACGGTGACCGGGTGGCACGGCCCCTCGCCGTCGCCGGGATAGGCCCAGCGGCTCTCGTCTCCCATGGTGAAGGTGCCACCGGGAACGGCGACCAGCGCGAGCTCGAGGTCGCCGCGGCGATCTCCCCCGGCCGACCGCGCGGCGTCCTCGCCGTGCCCGGTCGGCTCGGCGTTCTTGTCCGCGGAGGGTGCGCAGCAGGCTTGGCGGGTGCCGGAGTCGGTGCGATGTGGCATGACTTCCTCTCCCTCATTGTCCGAAACGACAACACCAGCAGCGTTAGCCGATCGTTCGCTGACCCGACGGTACAGCGCCGTTCGCCCCGTCGTGGGCAGTATTCGGCAACTGTTCGGACGGCTGTGGAGGAGGGATAACGAATTCACCCTCGGCGGATGAGGCGCACCGCCGCGACCGTATCGCGCACGCGGCGCGACGATCGCCGGCACGTGAGCTGCGGCCCCGGGCTGGGCGCGCCGGTTCCGGTGCGCGGCTACGGCGCGTGCCGAAAGGCCCGGCGCCGCAGCCCGTTCCCCGGCTGTGTCACGCCAGGGTGCGCAACCAGCCGTGGTTGTCGGCGAACGTGCCGCGCTGGATTCCGGTCAGCGTGTCGCGCAGCGCCATGGTGACCTCGCCGGGCTCCCCGCCGCCGATCTCGAATTCGCCCTCGGCGGACTGCACCCAGCCGACCGGGGTGATGACCGCGGCGGTGCCGCACGCGAAAACCTCGGTGATCTCACCGGATTCGGCGCCCTTGCGCCATTCCTCGACCGACACCTTGCGTTCCTCGACCGGATAACCGGAGTCGGCGGCCAGGGTCAGCAGACTGTCGCGGGTGATACCCGGCAGCAGCGAACCCGACAGTTCCGGGGTGACCAACCGGGCCTCGGAACCCGAACCGTAGACGAAGAACAGGTTGTTGGTGCCCATCTCCTCGACGTACTTGCGCTCGCAGGCGTCGAGCCACACGACCTGATCACAGCCCTTGTCGGTGGCCTGCTGCTGCGCGAGCAGCGAGGACGCGTAGTTGCCGGCGACCTTGGCCTCGCCGGTACCGCCCGGAGCGGCACGCACGTATTCGGTGGACAGCCACACCCGCACGGGCTTCACGCCGCGCGGAAAGTACGCTCCGGCGGGCGAACCCAGCAGCAGGTACTTGTAGCCGGACGCGGGCTTCACGCCCAGCCCCGCCTCCGTGGCGAACATGAACGGCCGCAGATACAGCGACTCCTCACCACCGGCGGCCGGCACCCAGTCCGCGTCGACCTCGAGCAGCTGGCGCACCGATTCGATGAACAGCTCCTCCGGCAGCTCCGCCATCGCCAGCCGCCGCGCCGACCGCTGGAACCGCGCCGCGTTGGCATCGATGCGGAAGGTGGCGATACTGCCGTCGGCCTGCCGATACGCCTTGAGGCCCTCGAAGATGGCCTGACCGTAGTGGAACACCATGGTCGCCGGATCCAGCGACAGCGGCCCATACGGTTCGACTCGCGCGTTCGTCCACTGCCCGTCGAGGTAGTCGATCGACACCATGTGGTCGGTGAAGTAGCGACCGAACCCGGGCGCCGCCAGAATCTCCGTGCGCCGATCCGCCGGAACCGGGGCGGGATGCGGGGTACGAGTGAACTGTGCGGCGACTGTCATGACCTCGATACTAGAACTGCGGCCCTCGGCACCGATGCTCGGACCTGCGTCGAGAACCGCCGGGCAGCGGCCAGGAAACCGGACAATCGAGGCGTAATACCCCCTTGACGGCGTCCGATACGAGCCATTCGCCCCACCCCAGCGAGCTTGCCCGGCGCCGTCGTGCAGCGCACATACCGGTCACCGGACACTTCACTCCGGAAATGTCATGATTTCCGTCACGTGCATGGGTTCGTGACCCGGTTCAAGAGGTGTGCGGTGTCACGAACGGCGGGCGCACCACCTCGGCGCGCAGGCGGCGGCCGCGTACATCGACGGTGACCTCGTCGCCCGGTTCCAGTCCGGCGTCGGTATTCAGCAACGCCAGCGCGATGCCCACCTTGAGACTCGGTGAGAAGGTGCCCGAGGTGGTCTCGCCGACCGTCTCCTCTCCACGCAGCACCGTCTGCCCCTGCCGCAGCACGCCGCGATCGAGAGCTTTGAGCCCCAACAGGATTCGCCGCGGACCCGCCGACTTCTCCTGCGTCAGTGCCGCTTTGCCCCAGAACTCCGGCTTCTTCCAGCCGACCGCCCAGCCGGCGCGGGCCTGCACCGGCGAAATCTCCGGCGAGAGCTCGTGGCCGTGCAGCGGATAACCCATCTCGGTGCGCAGGGTGTCGCGCGCACCCAGTCCGGCCGGCTGCCCACCCGCAGCCTCGACCTGCGCCGTCAGCGCGCGGAAAACCGCCTCGGCATCGGCCCAGCGCGGCAGCAGTTCATAGCCGTGCTCGCCGGTGTATCCGGTCCGGCAGACGCGCACCGGACGCCCGTCCCACTCGGCATCGGTGAACGCCATGTACTCCATATCGGTCGGAAGCCCCAGCGCGGCAAGCACTTCCGCCGATTTCGGGCCCTGCACCGCGAAGACCGCGTACTCGCGGTGCTCATCGGTGATCGTGATGCCCTCCGGCGCCGCCTTGCGCAACTGCGCCACCACCGCGGCCGTATTGGCCGCATTCGGCACCAGGAAGATCTCGTCGTCGGAGACGTAGTAGGCGATCAGATCGTCGATCACCCCGCCCTGCTCGGTGCAGCACAGCGTGTACTGCGCCTTTCCGGGCCCGACGCGGCCGAGATCGTTGGTCAGCGCCGCGTTCACGAATGCCGCCGCCCCCGCGCCGCGCACGGTCGCCTTACCGAGGTGGCTCACATCGAAAACACCGACGGTGGTCCGCACGGCAGTGTGCTCGGCGACGGTGCCCGCGTACTGCACCGGCATCTCCCACCCCCCGAACGGGGCGAAGGTCGCGCCCAGCTCCGCGTGGACGGCGTGGATGGGGCCCTGCTGCAGCGTCTCGTCGGTCACCCGGCGAGCTTATCGAGCGTCGTCCGCCAGTGGTTCACGCCGGTTCTTCCTGGCGCTCCCCATCGGGCTCGCCCGCATCCAAGAGTGCGTCGCCGTGAACCTCGATCCACTCGCCGAGCGCGCGCATCGGCCCCTCGACGAGGCTCAGCCCCAGCGGTGTCAGCGCGTATTCGACCCGGGGCGGAGCTTGCGCGTAGCGCTGACGCTCGATCAGGCCGTGGCCGAGCAGCCGGCGCAGTGCCTCGGTGAGCGCCTTGTCGCTGATCCCGCCGATCTCGGCCCGTAATTCGCTGCGCCGGCGCGCCCCGCCGAGCAGTCCGACCAGCACCACCGGATCCCAGGTGTGCGCGAAAAGGTCTGTGGCCGCGCGCAATCGGCAGTCGGCGACCAGTTCGCCCGCATGCTCGTCGTAACCGCTCATCCCGTGATGATCACCCATCCGTCGCGCACCGATCGGTGCGTATCGGCTCCCCTACGGTAGCGCCGGATCGACACGTCGAAGGAGAACACGATGCACATCACGATTCTCGGCACCGGCACCTTGGCCGGGGCATTGGGCCGCCGATGGGCGCGCGCCGGACACGACATCACCGTGGCCGGGCGATCGGTGGAGAAGGCCCGGCAACTCGCGCAGGGGCTGGGTGCGGGCGCGCGGGCGGTGCCGTTGGCGGAGATTGCGGCGGTTCCAGCGGGCGCACGAGCCGGCACGGCGGCGGTGCTGCTGGCGGTCGCCCACACCGGAGTCGAGGACATTCTGCGCGCGGTCGGCGCTCCCGGCGGCGCGCTGTCCGGAGTCACCGTCATCGACGCGACCAATGCGATCGACCACGGCGTCGGCGTGCTGCGGCTACCGCCGGGCGCCTCGCACGCACAGCGCGTGGCGGAACTCGCGCCGGGCGCCCGGGTGGTCAAGGCGTTCCATCTGTTCCCGAGCGAACAATGGGCCTCGGCCGAATCCGCAGATGCCGGAACGACTCAGCTGCCGCCGTCGGTCACGATCTGCGGCGACGACCCGGCCGCGCTGGAGATCACCGAACAACTGGTCCGCGACGTCGGCGCCGAACCGGTGGTGCTGGGCGGTCTGGACCGCGCACGTCAACTGGAGGAGGCCGCCGGTTTCGTCATCTCGCTGGCCTTCTCCGGCGTGGATCCCAGCCGGGCGGTGCCCGCCATGCCGACCCAGTAGTTCCATGCGCGCGGAGGTTGTGCGGGTTCCGGCGTCACGGCGCCGGGCTCGCGCACCGGGATCCGGAGCGGCCGACCGCGCGGCGCGCACGAAGATCGAGGCGGTCGCGCATCCGGACCGCTGGCTCGTCATCGCAGCGAGAGAAACCTCGCAGCCCGGCCGCGGCGAGTGTGAGTTCGGAGCAACCGTCTTTCTACACGGGGCAATCGGTCGGCGACACATAACTAACGGAGGTGAAACACGCCGCTGATTTGCTGTTTTCATGCGAATCTCGTCACTTTTCTCGAAATCGTCCGCAGCTCCGCCCGCGCCCGCACCGTCGATCTACGAGCAGATCGGCGGGCACGAGGCCTTGGAAACCGTCGTCGAGGACTTCTACGTCCGCGTCCTCGCCGACGAAGAGCTCGCCGGCTTCTTCACCGGCACCAACATGTCGCGGTTGAAGGGCCGCCAGGTGGAATTCTTCGCCGCTGCCCTCGGTGGTCCCGAGCCGTACACCGGCGCCGCGATGAAGCAGGTGCACCAGGGCCGCGGCATCACCATGCACCACTTCACCCTCGTCGCCGCCCACCTCACCGACGCCCTGGTGGCCGCCGGGGTTCAGGAGCCGACCCTCGGCGAAATCATCGGCGCCATCGCACCTTTGGCACCGGAAATCGCCTCCGACGCACCCGTGTCGTGAGCCGCGCTCACGGGGTGCCGACGAGAGAGCCGCGCCTCCCCGCGCCGGCGACCGCTCCCCCGGGGGCGCATCTGTCAGCGTGACATCGCCGCGCGGGCGACCGCGCCCCAACGGCCACCGCCGCTCCTGACCCGCGCACAGGATCGGCGGCGGTCGAGCGGCACCCGGACCCGCGGTCTCCGACAGACGATGCGTGGCCGACCGCGGAAACGCATTGCCGACGACCGCTAACCTATCCCGCTGGAGTCCTCCCCGGGCGACGAGACGATCCGGAACAGCAGGGCGGCCGCCTCGAACAACGCCCAGGAACGCGTATCGATCTCGGCCTCCCGCGCGGCAAGTGCGGCCGACACGTCACCACCTCGAAAGGTTCGCAGGGCGGACAGCAGCTCGCGCAGCGCGGGAATGCGATATCCGGCGAGCCGGAGCTGATGCGCGATCCGCGCATCCCGCACAGCCTCCGGCGCGTACAGCCGCGCACCGCGCGCCCCGGCCCGGCCGGGCACGACCAGCCCTTCCGCATCCCAGTGCCGCAATGTCGACGGCCGCACACCGAGCGCGCCCGCCAGTTCGGACACCGTCATGGAGTCGGCGGGCTTCGCATCCCCGATCGGTTCCTCCGCGATCGCTTCGGCTGCTCGCTGCGCCAGCCGCAGTTCCCGGCGCTGCGCGTCGAGGCGCGCGTGCGCGGCATCCATCAGCACGGGCAACCGCTGCCCGGAATGTGCCTCGCGCAGAACAACTCTCGCCTCGGCGGGGCCGACGGCCGCCGCCACCAGCCGATACGCGCGGGCCGACAGCACATGCACCTCACGGTATGCGCGATACCCGGACGGACCACGCTCGGCCGCGGGCAGCACACCGTCGCGTTCGAGGTTGCGTACCTGCTGAACGGAACAGCCGGCCCGCCGCGCCACATCCACGGTTCGTAGAACAGCGGTTTTGCGACTTACCACCAGCTGACCTGCCATTCCGAAGGATGTAGTCTCCACAAGCACATGAATGAAACGCTAGAGGTATGGACATCAACGAGATCATCGACTTCGTCGAAAACCTCGGCGGCGTGCTGACGCTGCACCCCCGGCCCGGCGACGGCACCCCCGAAATCAGCTGGGGCGACACCTTCTTCTACTACGCCCCCGACGGCGTGGTTCCCCGCACCCAGCCCTTCGCCACCATCGTCACCAAGAACTATCCGGACGACGAATCTTCCCGCCTGGACCGCCCGAACACGTTCCGCCTCAACATCTTCGCGGGCAAAGAGGCCTTCACCGAAGTGACCGGCCACACTCCGCGCGACCACGCCGCGAACCCGGCCGACCCCAGCATCCCCGACACCCTGTTCTCCCACCCCGTCTACGGCGCCCAGGGCTGGCTAGCCGTAGTGAACCCGGGCCCGCACACCGCCACCACGGTCACCGACCTCCTCCATCGTGCCCACCACATCGCCCGCACCCGATCCGAACGCCGAGAATCACACGCAGACAATTGATGTCGTCATCGTCCGACGGTGACCTACTTCCCCAACCACGCCAGCGCGGCCACGACCAGTGCTTCCGTCCCGGTCCGCAACGTGGGCTCGATGACGGGGGCGAAGGACGGCGAGTGGTTGACCGGGATGTCCTGGGCTGTCCGTCCGGCCTTCGCCGCTGCCTGGAACGTCTCCGGGTCGATGCCGCCGAAGCCCCAATAGGTGTAGGGCACGCCGAGGGCGTTCGGGATATCGCTGAAATCCTCACTGGCACTTTGCCGTGGCAGTTCCACGGCGCGGTCGCCGAAGTGAGTGGTGAACGCGGCCGCGACCCGGCGGGTCGTCTCGACGTCGTTGTCGGTCACCGGGAATCGATCGAACAGTTCGAATTCCGGGTCTTTCGGGGAGTTGGAGGCCTGGCATTCGGCGGTGACGATCCGGCGGATCGCGTCGAGGATCGTGGTGCGGGTCGATTCGTCGTAGGTGCGCACATTCAGTTGCAGCACAGCATGATCGGAGATGACGTTGCTCTTGGTTCCGGCGGTGATGCTGCCGACGGTCAGCACCGCGGTCTCGGTCGGCGCCACCTCGCGCGAGACCACCATCTGCAGCCGCAGCACGATCATCGACGCGAGCACCACCGGATCGACGGTCGCCTGCGGCATCGACCCGTGCCCGCCGCGCCCGTAGACGGTGATCCGCATGCTGTCGGCGGCCGCCAGCATCGGCCCGCTACCTGTTCCGACGATCCCGGCCGGCGCGGGCAGGACATGCTGACCCAGCGCGACATCGACCTTCGGCAGCAGCTCGGCCAGACCGTCCTCGACCATCCCGCGCGCCCCGTCGCCGACCTCCTCGGCGGGCTGGAACAGTGCGACCAGCGTGCCCTGCCAGTGATCGGTGTGTTCGGAGAGCAGTTGCGCCGCGCCGAGCAGGCAGGTCACGTGCACGTCGTGGCCGCAGGCGTGCATCACCGGAACCTCGTGCCCGCCGGCGTCGGTGGCGGAAACCGAACTGGCATAGGGCAATCCGGTCGCCTCCCGGACCGGCAGGGCGTCGATATCGGCGCGCAGCAGCACTCCGGAGCCGTCCCCGTTCCGCAGGATTGCGACCACCCCGGTCCCGCCGACCCCCTCGCGCACCTCGTACCCCCATGACCGCAACTTCTCGGCTATCAGTCCGGCAGTGCGGTGCTCCCGATGCGACAATTCCGGATTGGCGTGCAGGTCGCGATAGCACTCGTCCTGCCACCCACCGATTCCGTCCAGCCCGGCCAATACCGCTGCTTCCTGCGCAGTCGAGGCCATTACCTCTCCTTTCGCCGTCCGTAACGCAACCGCTCCGGCCAACTCATCTGCTCCGGCAACATCCATCCCCGCCACCGCGCCAGCAGGCACAACCCCGCTCCGACCACGGTCGCCGCGATCGAACCCGCCGTCACGTGCCCGGAATACCAGATGATCACCAGTGTCGCACTGGCCAGCAGCGCACACGTGGCATACAGCGTGTTACCCCCGAAAATCGTCGGCACCCGCCCCACGGCGAGATCGCGAACCACTCCGCCCCCGACAGCCGTCGTCGTCCCCAGCAACACCGCCGGCAACCATCCGAGCCCGACTTCGAGCGTCTTCTGCGCACCGACCGCCGCCCAGCAGCCCAGCGCCAGCGAGTCCACCCAGGGAAACAGCCGGTCCCACAACCGGCCCTCGAATCGGAACGCGAAGGCGATCAGCGCCCCGATCAGGGCGGTCAGCAGGTAGGTGTAGTCGACCAGCGCCACCGGCGTCCCCCGCTGCAGCAGCGTGTCGCGGATGATGCCGCCACCGAGTCCCGACGCGGTGGCCAGCACGGCGAATCCGATCGGGTCGAACCGGAACGTGCGCGCCACCGCCCCGCCGAGCATCGCGTTGGCAAACACACCGGTCAGATCCAGCGCGCGCAGCAATTCGGGGACGGTATCCGACACTGCCGCCATCGACCCCGTTCCTTCCGCGATATCCGCATCCGCTATCGGCACGGTACCCGCCGGTCAGCGAATCGCCCGGGAACCGGCGGGCCGCCGTCGCCCGACCGGCCTCGGCACCTTCACGCGAAAACAGCGTGAATCCTTTCCCGTCCGCGATCGCTCTCATATCCGTGCGGGCAACCGGCCCGCGGAATCGAAGGAGTCGACATGGTTGTCGCCGTCATCGCCGTGGTGGTCGCGGCCGTACTACTGTGCAGCTGCATGCTGGTCCTGCGACGGAGGCGTAACCGTGGCTGAGTGCACGAGATCGGCGTGGCCCGAGGAACATCTGGTCACGGCGGCCCGCAACGGCGACGAGTCCGCCATCGCCGCACTGGTTTCCGGTTCCTATCCCCACGTCCAGCGCTTCGCCCGTTCCTTGTGCGCGACCAGTCAGGACGCCGAGGACGCCGCGCAGGAGGCGATGCTGGTCCTGTTCCGCAAGATCGGCACGCTGCGGGCGGCGGGTGCGCTGGCCTCGTGGATGTTCCGCATCGTGCGCAACGAATGCCTGCGGCGGATACGCACCGCCGCGCACCGGGAACCGGATGCGGAGGTCGCGGCGGCGTCGGCGGAGGACGATGTGCTGGCCCGGCTGGAGATCGAACGGGTCGCCGGCGCGATCGCCGCCCTGCCCGCCGATCAGCGTCGAGTCCTCATCATGCGTGATGTGCAAGGACTGCCGGGCAGCATGGTAGCCCGCACGCTCGGATTGAGCACGGCGGCAATGAAATCCAGGCTGCACCGAGCGCGTGCCGCCGTTCGCGCCGAACTCGGGATGCCGGATCGAGGTCTGCGGCCATGAACGACGGTGCCGGACAGCAGAAAACGTTCGCCAGCCGCTCGGTCCCCGTTCACCTGGCACGCGGGCTGCTCGGTTTCGGCCTGATCGCCGGATCGATCGCGCTGATCCCCGTTGCGGGGCTGACCGCCCTGCTCCTGCTGTCTGCCGGGGTGGTCGCGCTGCGCGGCTGCCCGACCTGCTGGCTCATCGGCCTGGCGCAGACGGTGTCACGCGGCAGAATCGAACGACAGTGCGTGGAAGGCCGGTGCCGGATGCGCGTGTAACCGCTACCCACCCTTCCCCATCTCTGGCCGGTCTCGCCGGATTGACAGCCGTCGGCACGCGGATTCAAGATCGACCGACAGCTGTAGAAGTGATCACCGAGGGACGCAAAAGTCGTTGCGCCCCTTGGCGAATCTTTCGAGTATGGGTTTCGGTGAATGGTTGAGGTAGTAACAGCGCGGCCGGAAACCTCCGGCCCGCGGCGGGAGAACCTGCGGCAGCGACGCGGGCGATCATGGTGGGGCGCGGCGGCCGCGGTGACGAGCGGCGTGCTGTTACTGGTGTGGCAGGCGGCGCAGTACGGCATCTGGCTGGTCGACGACGCCGGAATCACGTTCGCCTACGCACGCAGTGTCGCCGAGGGGGCGGGGCCGGTCCTGCAACCCGGGGCGCAACCGGTGGAAGGATTTTCCGATCCCACCTGGCTCGCGGTGCTGGTGCTGGGCAAATGGTGCGGCCTGTTCGACTCCGGCTCCCTGTTCGGCATTCCCGATTTCGTCTTCTACCCCAAGGCGATCGCGGCCCTGTGCTGCGCCGGGATCCTCCTCTGCTGTTACGTCGCCGCGCGGCGGGTGTCGCGATGGCCCGCGGTGGTGACCTTCGTCACCGGTGCCGTGCTCGCCGCGATTCCGTCGTTCGTGATCTGGTGCTTCTCCGGCCTGGAGAACTCACTCTTCGCGCTGGCGGCATGCGCCCTCGCCGTCCGCCTGTTCCTGGCGGTGCTGGACGACCGATTGTGGACACCCACGGTGGCGGTAACCGCCGGTGCGCTAGCGGCGTTCGCGGCGTTGACCCGCCCCGACGGCCTGATCTACCTCGCCGCGTACCCCCTGGTTTCGGTGATCCTCGTTCGTCGTGCCACCTGGCCCGTCGCCGTGCGTCACGTGGTGTATTCCGTTGTGGCGTTCGCGATTCCGTTCGGGGCGTATCTGGTGTGGCGGATCACCGAGTTCGGTCGGCTCGTCGCGAATACTGCGGTCGCCAAGAATCAGGCGATGCCGACCGTGCACGACCTGACCAGGGCCGGCGATCTGGTGCAGTATGCGGGCGCACCCGCCGTGGTCGCGGCCGTCGGCGTGGTCGGATTCGCCCTGGCCGGCCCGGGCAGAATCCGTCACGGCCTGGTCGCCCTGCTGGTTCCGCTGACGCTGGCGATTACGGGCTACTGTGTGCTGCAACCGGATTGGATGGAGCAGTTCCGGTTCGCCACTCCGGTGTGGGCGCTCGCCGCGCTCGTAGTCGCGCTCTCGGCGACGGAGGTGCTGGCCCGGTTGCGTGCCCGGGGCCGGGCGCTGGTCGCGCTGACGCTGGTCGCCGCCATGATCCCGTCCGGGGTGGCCCTGGCGGATGCCGCGCGATCCTATCGGGCAGATTCGGATATCCCGTTGTGCTGGATCGCGTTTCGCTTCGGCCGCTACTTCAACGGCTACGCCGACATCCTCGACCTGCAGCAGGGCACACTGCTGGCGCCCGACATGGGCGGAAGCGCACTGACCTCCCGACTCCGGCTGATCGATATGGCCGGACTCGCCGACGCGCGGATCGCGGACATCTACGCCGGCAAGGCCGACATCGGCCTGTCCGACTACGTCTTCGAGGACCTGAAGCCCACCTTCGTCCACACCCACGGCGTCTGGATGCAGAACGGACTGACCGTCGATCCGCGCATGGACCGCGACTACTACCGGATCCAGCAGTCGCAGAACACCGCCAGCCCGGACGAGGACTGGGTCCGCAAGGATGTGGTGCGCGGCGACAAACAGCTCACGCAACTGCGCCGGTACTCGAGCGAGGTCCTGCCGCATCTGTTGTCCGACTACCAGAAGACCGGTGACTGCGGAACGGTGCTGCGACCGAGTCAGACGGTGGAGCGCAGCCGGGCGGGGAACGCTTCCTAGCGCGACGGACGCCGTTCCCCACCCCGAATCCGGCAAACCGTTACGGTTGTCTCGTGACCGGCACGTGGACCGCACTCAACCCGACGAGTGGATCCTCCCTGCTGGCCAACTTCGGCGCGCTGGCCGTCCTGGTCGGGACCTTCGCCGAGTCCGGGTTGCTGGTCGTGGGCTTCTTCCTTCCGGGCGACACCCTGATCTTCCCCGCCGGCATCCTGTGCGCGGGCGGGCCCCATTCCGGACCCCACCTCATCCTGTGGCAGGTATTGCTCTGTGCCGCAATAGGTTCGATCGTCGGAGCGCAGGTCGGGTACACATTCGGCAAGCACGGCGGCCGCGCCGTTCTCCAGCGCACGTCGAACTCCCGCCTGCACACCGTCGTGGCCCGCGGCGAACGCTGGCTCGACCGGTACGGCGCGCGCCGGGCGATCGTGATCGGCCGATTCGTGCCGATGGTCCGGACGGTCATCAGCCCCGTCGCCGGTGTGCTCGACGTGCCCACCCGCACGTTCACGCTGTGGCAGATCGTCGGCGCGATCGTGTGGTCGCAGAGTCTGGTCCTGCTGGGTTATTGGCTAGGGGCGTCGGTGCCGAATGTCGACAAATATCTGCTGCCGGCGGTCGCGGTCATCGTCGTGGTGTCGATGCTGCCGCTGCTGGGGCAGCTGCGTAAACGCGCATAAGTCATTCCGAGGTATTCCCCCGCCGCGGGCGCGGCCCGATCTGATCGAGCAGATCGTTGACCTCGTCGCCGAAACCGTTGCCGACCGGCTTCGGCGTCTTGTTGGGGAACCGGCGCGTCACATGTTCCTCGGCCGCGGATCCCGGTAGCACATAGACGGTTTCGGATTTGTTCTGCAACGGACGCACCACCTCGTCCAGATGCGTTTTCCGGTCGTCGATGAAGGCACCGATCACGTCTTCACCGGCCGGGCATACGGCCATGCAGTAGCCGGCCTTGTAGTTGGGTTTGAACGACAGACTCTGCCACATCGAGAACGACTCGCCCCTGGTCACGCGCTCGCGGTAGTCGTCGCGGCCGGCGCTGTCGGCGACGGTTTCGGCCCAGTCGGTGAAGCCGCCCATGAACTCCCGATAGTTGTGGGTGTAACAGGCTTGGAAATCGAAACCACCGTCGTTGGTGATCGCGCCGACCGGGCACGCGGAGACGCACAACTTGCATTCCAGGCACGGGCTGAAGTCCAGTGCCGTACTCGGCTCGTCGACGACGGCGTCGGTCACCACGGTGCCGAGCAGAATGAAGTTGCCGAACTTCGGATGAATCACGTTGCGGTGAATGCCCATGACGCCCAGGCCCGCGGCCTCGGCCACCACCTTGTGCGCGAGCACCCATATCCGTCCCGGGAACTGTTCGACCTCCATCGGATAGCCGGGCGCCGGGTAGACCGCGCGATAGCCGGCCTCCTCGAGGGCCCGGGTGATGCGCCGCGACACCACGTTCGACTCGTCGTCGGCATGGTTGAATTCGGCATTGGCGAGGCTACGCATCGGGCTGCGCAGATTGTCGCGGTTCATCCGGATGCAGAAGGCCACGAAGGTGCGGGCGGACGGCAGGATGCCGCGCGCGTGCTCGCGCTCCTCCGCGACCTTCGGATCCTCGACGGAGACGAAGCCCACGTCGTCGGCACCGGCGGCGAGACAGATCTCGCGCAGCCGCGCGGCGGTCAGCACCGGATCGGGTGCCTTTCGCCTTTGGGCGGCAAGGTTTTTCACGGTCGGATGCTCCGCGTAACGCCCTGCCTCGGTCGGCTCCCGGTCAGTTGACGACATCGCGCCCTCCTATCTCCACGAGACGTATGGCCTCGAAGAGATAGACGGATCCGGTCCCCGGAATTCATCGCCGGTAATCGCCGCGGCAGCAGACGTTATCGAAACGCAACCCGATCCCGACTCGAAGATCACTGCACAGCAATGGCTTTCGAACCTCAGCCGAATTGGCGCCGGACCGCGGCGACGAGCCACTGTTCGTAGCGTTCCATACTCCATCCGCCCTGCAGCACGAGCTGCTGGTGACTTTCGGGCGACCAGAGGAAGGACAGCTCGTCGGCCGCGGTCTCGGGATCGATGCCGTCTCGGGCAATTCCGCGTTCGAGCAACATGCCGATCACGTTGCGGTAGTCCTGTTTGCGGCGCGTCAGCAGTCCGGCCAGCGCCTCGGCGACGGCGGTATCGGCGTTCGCGGCGCTCAGGAACTCCGTCCACAGCACGCTGGTGCGGGCGTTGGCCGCGGCGACGAACCCGGCGGCCGCCCGCAGGAAACCCTCCTGGTCGGCGATGGCGTTGACCTCGGCCGCGGCATCGCTGTCCGATACCGGCGCCTCCCCCTCCTCGCCCGCGAAGGCCTGCTCGAAGGCGCCCAGCAGCAGATTGCGCTTGGGACCGTTGGCCTTCACGGTCTCGGTCGACACTCCGGCGCGCGACCCGATATCGGACAGCGACGTGCCGCTGTAGCCGCGCTCCACGAAGCAGGCGGCCGCGGCCTCGAGCACACGGCGGCGGGTGGCCGCGGCCTGTTCGCTGCGCAGGGCGGATCGATAGGTCCGTGTTGCGGTCTTGTCGCTCATCTCAATTCCTAATTGACTACCCCGGCGAGGTAGTGAATACTTCACTGGTGTCACCAATCTTACTTCGCTTCACACTCGGGAAGACCTGCCCATGACCTCCGTTCTCCTGACCGCCACACCCGTGCGCAGCCATGTCACGCCTCTGCTGTCCGTCGCGGAGGCACTCATCGCCGCAGGTGACCGCGTGCGGTTCCTCACCGGCACCCGCTTCCGCGACGACGTCCTGGCCACCGGCGCCGAATTCCTGCCCCTTCCACCCGAGGCTGACTACGACGATCGCGATATCGACGCGGCCTTCCCGGGCCGTCGCGGACTGTCGGGCCCCGCGGGCATTCGCTACGACATGATCGAGATCTTCCTCCGTCCGGTGCCCGCCCAGCTGCGAGCGGTCCGCGAGGCCCTCGCCGCCGAGCCCACGGATGCCGTTCTCGCCGAGTCGATGTTCGCCGCCGCCGCGGTGTTCAGCGGTATTCCGCGCGCGGAACGGCCACTGCTGGTCAATCTGGGCATTCTGCCGCTCGCGCTGAAGCATCCGGACGTCGCGCCGTTCGGTCTCGGGATCGCACCGATGCGCGGACCGCTGGGGCGCCTGCGCAACGCGGTACTCACCCTCGGCGCGGAGAAGGGCGTGTTCGCTCCCGTTCAGCGCTTCGCGAACGAGATCGCGCGCGCCGAGACCGGTCGCGCACTGCCGCGGTTCTTCCTCGACTGGCCGGCCGGAGCCGACCACATCGTGCAGTTCACCGTCCCCGAATTCGAGTACGTGCGCCGCGGCCTGCCCGACACCGTGCATTTCGTCGGGCCGGTGGCCCGGTCGCGGCCGTCGGCGATCCCGGTGCCCGAGTGGTGGGACGATCTCGCCGGCCGCCGTGTCGTGCACGTGACACAGGGCACGGTCGCCACCGGCGAATGGAATCTGATCGAACCCACGGTGCGCGCACTCGCCCACGACGCTGTGATCGTCGTGGTCAGCACCGGCGGACGACCGGTCGACACACTGCCGAACGACCTGCCCGCCAATGTGCGCGTCGCCGAATTCCTTCCCTACGACCGGTTGCTGCCGCAGACCGACGTCTTCGTCACCAACGGAGGCTACGGAGGGGTGCACTACGCGCTCGAGCACGGCGTACCGATCGTGATCGCGGGCCGCACCGAGGACAAGGCGGAGGTCAGTGCGCGAGTGGCCTGGACCGGCGTGGGCATCGACCTGCGCACCGACAATCCCACGCCGGACAAGGTCGCCGCCGCGGTCCGCACCGCGCTTACCGACGAGCGTTATCGTCTGCGCGCCAAGGAGATCGGCGACTCGATTCGTCGGTCGCCCGGTCCCGACGCCGTGCATGACATCATCGCCGACGCTGTGCGGTCCGCCGGCCGGCAGCGGGCGTAGAGCTACCGGCGTCCGGTTATCAAGTCGAGGTGGCGGCGTTCGAGATCACCGGCCATGGCGGCGCGGACCTGGTTGCTACGAGTCGGTGAAATACCGGAGTAATCAGCCTCGGAAGCTGGATCCGGTCGCTCGACGCCCAGCCGACCGGACTGAGAACCCCACGCGGTTTACGCGTCCGCCACTCGTACTGTCCCCCGCTTGCTTCCCAATCCTCTTCTCCCGCCTCAGAAGCGCCGGCCCGCGCCCGGACGTAGACGATCCTTTCGCGAGGACTCCCGGCTCGAAACCGCCCTGAATCACCACGGCCGATGCTGCCCGTCCAGCCGTGCAACCTGCGACAAACCGATCATCGCAAGGCACCACATATCTCACATCGCCGCACAAGGCCAGTTCTACTCGACCACATGATCTTTCGCTTCATCCGACCCGCACTTTCCGCAGCAGGCCGGACGATCCGTCGCACCCTTTCGGACCGCAACCCAACAGGAGAAATCATGACCCTCCCACACGAAGCCCTCCGCCGCGCGAACAGCAGACCCGGCGTCGCCGATCGAAACGCTGAGTTACCGAACATCTTTCGCGGCCTCGACGACCTCGCTGCGGCACTGTCCGGCACCCTCATCCGACCCGCGGATGCCGAATGGGATCAGGCCCGCGCCGCATGGCAATTGCTGGCCGACCAGCGACCGATCGCCGTGGTGACCGCGGCGACCACCGACGACGTGGCACTCACCGTCCGCGCCGCCGCAGCGCTCGGACTGCGGGTCGCGCCGCAATGCACCGGCCACAACGCCACCCCGCTGGGCGACCTCACACGCACGATCCTGCTGCGCACCGGCGCACTCGACCGGATCGAGATCGACGCCGACGCACGCATCGCACATGTCGACGCCGGCGCCGGCTGCGCCGATCTCACGGCCGCCGCGGCATCCGCGGGCCTCGTACCGATCGGCGGTTTCGCCGCGGACGTCGGCGTGGTCGGCCTCGTGCTGGGCGGCGGCCTCGGCTGGTTCGCGCGCTCACACGGCCCCGCCCGAGCCTCGGTTCTCGAACTCGAACTCGTGACCGGCGACGGGGTGATCCGCCGTGTTCGCGCCGGCGACGACCTGTTCGATTCGGCCCTCGCCGGCGCCGATATCGCGGTGATCACCGCGCTCACACTGCGACTGCACGCCATCGATGACGTGGTCGCGGGCGCCTTGTTCTGGCCGGTCGAATCGACCCGCGACATCTTCCACGCCTGGACGGCATGGACCGCGACGATGCCCGAAACCGTGACCTCCGTGGTTCGAGTACTGCGCTTCCCCGACGCTCCCGACGCCCCACCGATGTTCGCCGGACGGGCCTTCGCGATCATCGAGGCCGTCATACAAGCCGACGCGGCGACGGCACACGATCTGCTCGCGCCGCTACGTGAATTGTCCCCGCTTGTCGACACATTCGATGTCGTCGCACCGTCGACGCTCGCCGGTCTGCATATGGATCCGCCGGTTCCGGTCCCGGCACTCGGGCGCAGCGCGCTGCTCCGGACGCTCCCCGCGGAGGTGGTGGACGCGATCGTCACCGCGGTGACCGACGGTCCCGCCGACATACTCACCTCGATCGAACTGCGCCACCTCGGCGGCGCCCTCGACCGCACCGAAGCGAGCCCGACCCGCGGATCCGCCGCACTCCTGTTCGCCGTCGCCGTCGTTCCCGCCCCGGGCGCGGCCGAAGCGGCCGCAACCGGGTTCCGGGCGCTGACGGCTGCCGTCGCCACCGTCCGATCGGATCGTGACATCAGCAGCTTCACCGAAAGCGCAGCGGCCCCGGAGCGCCTGTTCGGCTCCGACCTGCCGCGATGGGTAGCCGCGAAGGACCGCTGGGACGCCGCGGATGTCATTCACGCGAATCATTCGGTGCGAAACACTCACGGGGCCTGAGTATTTCCCGTTCAATGGAACAGCCGCCTCCTCGGCTGCCGGAGGGGTGCAGCCGGGGAATGGGCGGCGGCCGCGCTGCACCGAGCGCCGCATCGCCCTGCCGAAGGGGCCGGCCGTGCCGTCTCCCACCACTACACCGTGCCGGGATCGTCGAGCGGGTAGGCGAACGTGGGGACGCCGTGCGGCATCGCACGGGCGAGGATCACCGGCTCGTTGTCGCCGATCCGGACGGTGAGCCGGAAGCCGTTGCGATCGTCGGAGTTGTTCTGGGGTTCGAAAGCCGCACAAGCGAATCCGGCGTCGGCGCGCGAGGCGGCAGCCAGCCGGTCCAGCTCGGCGGAGACCGCCTGCCATTCGTCCTTGCCGACGTATTGACGCATCACCGAATGCCACACGACGGTCAGCGTGCCGGGCTCCACCTCGATGCCGGCGAGGAAGTCCCGGGCCCCGGTCACGGCGATATCGACGGGGATCTTCTCCGCCAGTCGCAACGCTCCGTCGAGCCGGGCCGCCCGCGCCTGCTGATCCGGCCAGACATAGGCACGCAATGCGAGCGCGTCGCGCGGCGACAACGGATCCAGCGGCGTCGGATCGCACCCGCGTCGCTCGACGACCGTGACCTGCGGATGGCGTCGCACCGCACCGGCCAGCCACTGCGGGACCGGCCCCCGCCACGCGTCCGCGATCGTGACCGGTGAATCCTGCGGCCCCCAGCCGATATCGCCACTGTCCCAGCGGAAATGGTCGGCGCGCAGGTTGAGTCCGCCGCTGGCACCCAGCTCGAGCAATCGGATCGGCAGCGGCATCGCATCGACCGCCGCGAGCAGCCCGGCCAGCAGCGGAACGGCCCGCCCGACCTCGTTGGTCTGCGGCGGACGAGTCAGCCAGTCGCGAATCCACTCGGCCCGATCGGCCACGACCTGCCGGAACGGAGCCCACGCGCCGGCGGGATCGTGGGCCCGCACCGACGCTCCCGAGCTCGGATAGAAGGGAGCGAGATCGCTTGCGGCGCCGGACAATACCAAGGCGTGCACGCCGGCCAGCAAGCGCAACGGCACCGCGGAATCGAAGTCGATGTCCTCGTAGCCCTCCAGAACCGCGGCGCAGGGTCCGCGATCGTCGATATCGCGCGCGATGTCGCGCAGCAGGGAGCCGTACAGCGGTGAACCGAGCTTGTCGCAGGCCTTGGCTTGCAACTCGAATTGCGATACCAGATGCATGAGTGAACTGTGCGCCGCCGCACAGCCGTAATCAATATTGATTATGGTCAACCCATGGAGTGGATGGACACCGCCGACGCGACCGAACGGCTCGGGGTGAAGCCAGCGACCCTGTACGCCTACGTCAGCCGCGGGGTGCTGAAACGTCGCTACGACCCGGTCCGGCGGCGCAGCCTGTTCGATCCGGCGGAGATCGAGGAGCTGGCCCGGCGGGGTAAACCGCGCCGTAAGCCCGCGCCGACCGAAATCGATATCGCCTCCCGCATCACCACCCTGGGCGCCGACCGGCCGTACTTCCGCGGTCGCGACGCCGTCGAACTGGCCGCATCGCACAGCTTCGAGGCCGTCGCCGAGTGGTTGTGGGAGGGGGACCTCACCGACAGCGGCCCCTGGAAAGCCTCCGAGAAGGCGGTGGCAGCTGCCCGCGCTACCCAGGCCGGCCTGCCCGAGGGCCTGCTGCCGATCGACCGGCTGCAACTCATCGTCACCACCTTGGCCGTCGGCGATCCGCTGCGTTTCCACCGCGATCGCGCGACCGTGGTCACCATCGCGCGCGCCGTGATCGCCGGCATGATCGGGGCCCTCCCGCAGCTGTCCCTCCCGGTCGGCCGCTCCGCCGCCGCGATGCTCTGGTCACGACTGTCCGCCACCGCGCCCGCCGATGACGACGAGTTGCGAATACTGTGCGCGGCAATGGTGCTGCTGGCCGATCACGAGCTGGCGTCCTCCACCTTCGCGGCCCGGATCGCGGCGTCGGCGCACGCCGACCCGTACGCCGTCGTCGGCTGCGGTCTCGGGGTTCTCGGTGGTCCCATGCATGGCGGCGCCTCGCTGGCGGTGGAGCGGATGCTCGCCGATATCACCGACCCCCGCGCCGTACCCACGGCGCTCGACGAGCGTCTGCGTCGCGGTGAACGCATTCCCGGCGCCGGCCACGCCGTCTACCGCTCCGGCGACGCACGCGGCACCTACCTGGTCGATGCGATCCGCACGCTCGCACCGGATCATCCGGCTCTGCTTGTGGCCGAGGCAATTTCGGCTGAACTGCGGCACCGGCGCTTACCCGCGGTCAACAGCGATTTCGGCCTCGGCGTTCTCGCCACGGTGTTCGGCATGATTCCCGGTGCGGGCGAGATCATCTTCGCCGTCGCGCGAACGGCGGGCTGGCTGGCTCACGCGATGGAGGAGTACGAATCCGGGACGCTCATCCGCCCTCGCGCGGTCCCACGACACCGATGACATCACGAACCGACGATCGGACAGCCGCAGCCGCTAAGATTCGAGAACATCCCCGAAGCGGCACAAGACATACAGGGAGGGCAGCGATGCGAGAGGTCTTGGTCGCCGAAGTCCGGTCGGATTCAGAGCCACGGCGCAATCAGAAGGCGCGAGCGAGTGACAACTTCTCGTTCGCGTCCGTGCCGGCGGAGGCGGAAGAACTGCTCTGGCGGACCGGCCCCGGCACCGAAGTGATCAAATTCAGCGTGATGGTCGACGTCCGGGCCAACTACGACCAGCGCGTCCTCTCCAACATCGTCTCCGGCGGCCGAACCCGCATGCCACTGGAACGGAAGTCGTTGTCGCGCCGCGGTTTCTACATCGCCGACCCGTCCGGCGCGACGCAGGAGTTCGTTGTGCAGGTGTATGCGCTGATCCCCGACTGAGTCGTCGACGCCGGCACCCCTGTTCCGCTAACCTCGGCGACCGTGCCCCCTTTCCCCCCGATCGACCCGTACGCCGACGGCCTGCTCGAGGTGGGCCAGGGAAATCGGGTGTACTGGTGCACCAGCGGCAACCCCGCGGGCCGGCCGGTGCTGGTGGTGCACGGCGGACCGGGCAGCGGGAGCAGTCCGGGGCCACGAAAGTCGTTCGACCCGAACGTTTTTCGCCTCGTGCAGTTCGACCAGCGCGGTTGCGGCCGGAGCATTCCGAGCGCCGCCGACCCGGCCACCGACATGTCGGTGAACACCACCGAGCACCTGATCGCGGATATGGAGCGGCTGCGCACCCATCTCGGCATCGACCGCTGGCTGCTGTACGGCGGATCCTGGGGTTCGACGCTCATCCTCGCCTACGCCGAGCGGTACCCGGAGCGGGTCACCGGGATCGTGCTGGTCGGCATCACCACCACTCGCCGCCGCGAAATCGACTGGCTGTATCGGGGTGTCGCACAGCTGCTGCCCGCCGAGTGGGAGCGGTTCCGGGCCGGGCTGCCCGGCGACGGTGACCTGGTCGACGGTTACCGGCGACTACTCGAAGACCCGGACCCGGAGGTGCGCCGCAGCGCCGCGATCGAGTGGTGCCGCTGGGAGGACGCGGTGATCGCCCACGAATCCCTGGGCCGCCCAGGGCAATACAGCGCCAAGCCGGACGCGGCCATGCTCACCTTCGTCCGGATCTGCACCCACTACTTCGCGCACGCGGCGTGGCTCGACGAGGGCGTGCTGCTGCGCGAGGCCGGGCGCCTGGCCGGAATCCCCGGTGAACTGATCCACGGCCGCCTCGATCTCAGCGCGCCCCTGGAAACCGCCTGGGAACTGGCGAAAGTCTGGCCCGAGGCCCGCCTGCACGTCATCGACGACTCAGGCCACACCGGCAGCCCCGCCATGAGCGAAGCGATCGCCCGAGCCATCGCCCGCTTCGCGCAAACCGACGTCTGATAGGTGACCTATCGCTCCCCGAGCCGCAGCGCTTGCCGCACCTTCTCGGCGCGCTGTACCTCCCTGCCGTACAGCAATCCGTAGGTGAAGGCGTTCTCCCCGGACAGGTGCGCCTGGACACCGAGGGTGCGCACCTCGGCGCGCGCGACGACCGCGTCCTGGTGGACGCCGAGGGATTTCTGCAACTTCTTCATGCGGCGGGCCAGCTTCTTCTTGCCGGTCGCCTCGGCCGCGTAGCGGGTGCGTTTCGCCGCCTTCCGCACCTCGTGCAGGCCGCGATCGGTGCCGAGCCGCCCGATGTCGTCGAACGCACGGTCGACGCGGCGGCGGGTCTTGCGCAGCCCCTTGCCCTTCTTGCGGTGCAGCGGGAGTCGGTGACTGGTTTCCAGGCAGTCCAGCAGCGCGAAGTATCGTTCGCTGTTGAGCGCCTCGAGCACGTCGGTGCGGGCCGCCGATCGGCGTGGGACGAACGACTCGGTCAGCCGCCGGCGTACCTCGCCGATCACCAGTTCGTCCGGCAGGGCCCTGACCTCCGCGACGAGGTGGTCGTGCAGAACCTCGAGATCACGCATATCGCCGAGGACACCGGAGAGCCACTTCAACTCGTTGCGCAGATCTCGCGAGCCCTTGAAGGCCTGCAGAATGCTGCGCAGCCGACGACCGGCGACCCGCATGTGGTGGATCGAGTCGGGGCTGCGGCGCCGGATCAGGATGTCCTGCTCGATCATCTTGTCCGCCTGCTTGCGCATATAGCCCTGCAGACCCCGCTCGGGTGGACGCGGCGTCGTACGGACACCGAGGACGCGCAGTGCCTTCGGCGGCGCGTCCGACGGCTTGCCCAGTCTCTTCTCGACGGTGTCGAACACATCCGGACCACCGCCGGTCAACTCGACCTCGATCTCCTCCCACGACATCACCGACGACGACTCACCGAGGGTCTGACCCGACACACTGTCGGCGACGATCTCCGCCGCGACCGCGCCCCGATCGTCGGACAGCCGCCATTTCCGCCGTTTCGTCCGAATATGCGCCACCGGTGCGAGCGGCCGGCCCCGGGTGATCCCCGCGAGCATGTCGGTCAGCTCCTGCGGCGCCGACTTGCCCCCGCGTCCCAGCGGGACCTGAATCTCTTCACGGGTATCCTCCCCCACCGGCAACTTCAGATGCCACCCCTCATCCTCCCCACCGGTCCGCCGCCGAAGCGTAATTCCCTTGTGCGCCAACCGCAGATCCGCGGTGTCGTGGTAGACGGCGTCCAGTACCTGCTCCTCGCTCAGCGGGTCCAGGGTCATACCGGGCACATCATCCAGCGGCACCCCACCCGTGATCGGCAACTGGTACTTCCGTTCCCTTTCGTTCACGTGCGTGGCCATATACCCCGGCTACCACGAATGGGCGATTTTAGTCGTGGGTTGCTCTACCGACCGGTGGTCGCGGTGTCGACACCGTGACCGCGTACTACCCGCCGGCGCGAACACGCGGTTCGTCGGATGGGGCTTCGATCGCACCGGAGGCATTCTCCGGTCCCGGGCCAGGAGCCGAGCGACCGAACTTCCAGCTCGCTACCGCATCGGTGCCGCAGAATGGGCCGAAGCGCCGATCCGGAAAGGCACCGATGACGACTCCATCGCTCACCTCCGAGTACGCAAACCTGAGCAGCTGATCGATATCGGTTGCGGGACAGGTGAGTTCCTCGCTCTGCTCGCTGAGCGTGGGCACGCCGGGCAGTTGTGCGGACTCGATGCCTCACACTCGGCCGCGAGCGCGGCAGCCCGGCTTTCAGGGGTGGCAGGTATCCGCGCCGCAGCGGAGCGGATACCCGCTCGCAACGGAGCATGGGATTGCCTGACAGCCCGGCACATGCTCTATCACCTGGACGATCCGCTCCGGGCCCTCCGCGAGTTCCGGCGGGTCGTCCGCTGCGGTGGCACGGTATGTGTCGTCGTCAACCACGCCAGAGCATGCGCACGGACCTGCGACCTCGTGGCCGCCGTCTCCGCCCGCTACGGATTTCGAGAGCCGCCGGGGATGCTCAACCCCACCGTCGACTCCGACACCGTGCCCGCCATGATGCGAGACGTCTTCGGCAACGCCGAAGTCCGATCGTTCGACAACGCACTGGTCATCCCGGAACCCGAACCCGCAATTCGGTTCGCGGAGTCGCTGTTCGGCTTCTACGGCGTCGCACCGGCCGCGCCCGGATACTCCGAAGTCCGAGCCGAGGTGGAGGCCGAGTTGCACCGCTGGTTCGCAGCCAATCCGGGCCGGCCGTGGCGAGATCCGAAGGGGTACACGGCAACCACGGCGATCCGCGCGTAGGTCCTTCGTTGTCAGGCGACGACCGTCGTACTGTTCCGGTCGTTCTACCGTTCCTGTGCCCTGGCGATCCCGCGGGCGGGTTCTGGAACGGCCGTGGTCGGCGCCCGCATCGTGCCGGTTTTCGCCCTTGACCAGGGCGCAGTCGAGCCGGGAGCCCAACCGATACGAAGTCGGCGCAGCGCGGATTTGCGCTGTCGCGATTCGCGATTCGCGGCTGAGCGGGCCGCACAGGCGACGAATCACTCCTCGGTGATTCGGCCGCCGACATGGACGGCGTTGCCGTAACCGCCGTCGGGCTGCCGAGCAAGAAGCGGCGGAACCTGGCGGGAGACCGCGGCGACCGGCTCGGAACGGGTGGTGACATCGTGTGCGTCCTTATCGCGCCACAGCTGGGTCAGCCAGATCGTGTCCGGGTCGTCGAATGCGGTGTTGATGCTGTAGTGGAGCAGGCCGCTATCGTCACCGCCGGCGCGAAGTCCGGCGAGGAGCACCGCGATCAACTCGTCGCGCCGCCCGGGCAGAGCGGTCATTCGCCCGTAGACGCTGAACATATTCCCATTCCCGCTGGACATACATTTCGCCTTTCGCCCGCCCCTCCTGCGACGAGGCTACTCCGAGGCAGCAATCGGGGTGCACCGCCGAATCCCCAGTGTCTCCGGCAGATTCGCAACCTAGAACGCGCGGTTCCACATTCCGATACGGTCGAGCTTTCAGTCGTGGGTTTTCCCGGTTAAGACATCGATCGCGTCGTTGCGCCCTCCGAGGACCGGACCGGCCGCTGTAAGCCTTCGACCTAGCTGGCCAGCAGGTCGAGCAGGGAGCCGAAGATGAACAGACCCAGGGCAATCCAGCGCAGAGGATGGGCCGGATGTTCGCGGTGCATGACCCAGACGATCGAACGCGTTATCGGGACCGGGAGCCAGCACACGACCGCCCAGAGCCACGCCAGAACAGCCCCGGCACGGTGACGTTGATCGGGTTGCGTGGTCAGGTACGTCAACGGCGCGAGTATCACCAGCCCGATTGCGATCGCCACCATGAGCCCTGGCAGGTGCGATCCCACCGTCCACTGGGCGATGAGATAAGTCGGGGCGGCGAGGACGAGGACTCCCAGCAGGACCGAGCCGATTCGCTCCACCCGCCGGTCGACGTATTCGGCATTACGCCACGCTGTTTTCTCGCTTCCGTCCAACGTGTTGACGAAAGCCGCTTCGACCCGGCTCTCGAAAATCTTTTGGCCATGCTGACATTCCCATTTGTATACAACCGGATCCGGCCCGACGACCACAATGTCGTCGGCGACCGAGACCGGGGGCATGGCATACCTGCACGATGCGCAGATGAGCTCGCCGTCGAATGTCTCGACCAGCGATGCCAGCAGCGACTCGTACTCCGGAGTATCGCGTCCTCGTTGCCCTACCGTAAGGTCCGACTTCACGCGACACTCCAGTGCGCGCAGGCGTTCGAGTAACCGGGCCGCGTCGCGGGTTGCCGTGATTCTGTTTTTCGCTCTACTCAGACGCTTCACGTTCCGTCTACCGAATTCGTTCAACGCGGCAGCGCCGATCAGATCGAAGATCACTGGCAGGCCGGCCACGAACTGAAGACTTTTCCCGAGACGACCCCAGAAAAGAACCGAATGTCCGAGTAGAAGATTCGCTTCGGGCAGCGGGCCGCGTGACCACCGCACGCACAGCTCCCACCACCAGCCGCGGAAGACCACCGCCGCGATGAGCACGAGAGCACCGCCCAACCACCATGCGCGAAGGCCGAAGCGGCGTTGCTCTCGTGCTGTGTTCCCTCCGCCCACCCCTACGACGATCACCCAATCCCTGCGTGGCGTCCAGCCCGCAATTCGAAGGGCTGTGGGCAGACATCGCACAGCGCACCAGTTTCGCCGGGGCCGGGGTGCTTCCGGGCGACCCGGTGACGGTTGCCGGGGAAATCCGGTGGCGAGGCGAAACGAAGGGCTTCTCAGAGTTTGACGACGATCTTGCCGGTGTGGGTGCTGGACTCCATCAGTCGGTGGGCCTCGCGGATGCTGTCGAGGCCGTCGAAGACCGCGCCGACGTGGGGGCGGAACACACCGTCGCGGATGCCGGAGGCGATCCAGTGATTGATGCGGCGGCGGCCGTCGGCGGTAACCGACAGTTCCATGTTGGCGTAGCCGAGGATTCGGAGCGGCCAGTTCATGGGCATGGCCATCGGGCGCTGGTCGAGCCAGCCGTAAACGACCACCGTGCCGTTATGCGCTGCGGCCGTGCTCAATTCGGCCAGGCCGGGCCCGCCGACGGCATCGAAGATCACCTGCGCGCCGACGCCGTCGGTGATGCGTCGCGTCTCGGCCACGACATCGGTATCGGCCGAGGCGATGACGTGTGCTGCTCCGTTGTCGAGCAGGTATCGGCTCTTCTCGCCCGTTCGGGTGACCGCGATGGGGATGGCGCCGATGCGGGCAGCGGTCTGCAGTGCCGCGATACCGACGCCACTGGACGCCGCGGTGATCAGGACGTGGTCGCCCGGACGCAGGCCACCGGTTTCGATCATGCCGCCGTATGCGGTGGAGTAGGTCAGCCAGGTGGCCGCACCGGTGACCGCGTCGAGGCCCTCCGGACGCGGGACCACCGACTCCACCGGCAGCACCACCCGCTCGGCATACACTCCGGCCGAGCTCATCTCGATGTTCGGGCCCGTCGAGACCTTGTCTCCCACAGCGTATTCGGTGACGCCGTCGCCGACGGCCTCGATCACTCCGGAGGATTCGTAGCCGAGCCGGGATCCCGGAAGTGTCGGCAGGTAGTAGTAGGTGCCGGCCCGGAACAAGGCCTCCGCCCGGTTGAGTCCGAGCGCTTCGATGCGGATGAGTACCTCCTTCGGTCCGGGCGCCGGCAGATCGAGATTTTCGATGGTCAAGACCTCGGGATCACCGAGTTCGTGGAAGACGACGGTGCGTGCGGTAATCGCGTCGGTTGTCATGCCACTGACGCTATTCACCAGCGGAGAGATGATCTATGCGTGAAAGTCTTGCGGAAATGTCCATTCGTCTCGCTACCAGGATTGCGGCTACCATGCGGATATGGGCTTGGACGTACTCAGCGATGCCGTCGCGACGATGCGAACCGGGCGTCCACACTCGTCGCGTCAGCACAAGTCGGCCCCGTGGGGAATGCGTTTCCCCGCGTCGGACGGCACGGGATTCCATGTCGTGCTGCAAGGTTCGGCATGGTTGATCCTCGAGAACCGCGAGCCGACTCCGCTCGGCCCCGGCGATATCGTCTTCCTGCCGCACGGCCGCGGCCACGCCCTGGCCAGCGGTCCGACGGCGCCGCTGCGAGCGGTGAACCCGCGGCCCGACGGATCCTGGCCACCACCCGCACCCGACCCGCACACACCAGGCGCGCCCATCACGCTATTACTGTGCGGCGCATACCAACTCGATCGTCGGCGTGCCCATCCCCTGCTCACCGATCTGCCCGATGTGGTCCATCTACGCCCCAGAGTCGGCACCCACCGCTCCCTGCGTGCGGCGGTGGAACTACTCGGCACCGAACTCGAAGAGTCTCAGCCCGGTTCGGACGCCATCGTGACGTCCCTGCTCGACACATTGCTGCTCTACATTCTGCGCGCCTGGTGGTTGGACACCGAGGACGACGGCACCCCTCGTAACGGCTGGGCGGCCGCCTTGGCCGACCGCCCCGTCGCCACCGCGCTGCGCGCCATACACACCAGCCCCGAAAAGCCCTGGACCGTAGAAGAACTCGGTGCCCTCGGCGGTCTGTCGCGCGCCGCCTTCTCCCGCCGCTTCACCGCCACGGTCGGCCGGTCCCCACTCGCTTATCTGACCTGGTGGCGCATGACCCTCGCCGGCCGCTTGCTCCGCTCCGACGACACGCCGCTGCACACTGTGGCCCAACGAGTCGGCTACACCTCCGAATTCGCCTTCGCCAAGGCATTCAAGCGTGAGTACAGCACTCCTCCGGGTCGTTATCGCGCTGCGGCACTTGAGCTTTCGCGCTGACTTCCGCAGCTCTGAAGGGATCGGATCGAACCAGGGCACGTCGCCGCCCGCTTCAAAGGTGCAGATCGGGTAGGCGGCGTGGTTGTGACGCCCGTCTCGCGCTAGTCGAAGCTGTCGTCCTCCGGCAGATTCTCGGCTGCGGAGCGCCGGCGAAATCGTCTGCCGATGGCTGCGGCAACTCCCGCGCCGATCGCACCGCCCACCACCGCGCCCAACAGACTCTGCGGCAACGAATCCGACGGCAACGTGCGCCACAGGAAAACGATCAGCCATGCGGCGATCAACGGATACGTCGTGGCATAGGCGATCCGTCTGCGCCGCAGCGGGAAGCCTTTCAGCAGGGTCTGCATATCAATGCCGCGCCGCGCGCAATAGCGGAGCAGCAGCAGCGAAGTGAGGCTGGGAAGCACGAAGATCAGGAGTGAGACCCACTTGGCATCCACCGCCGCGGCGACGATCGCGATCGCATAGCAGCCGTAGATCGTCGCGCACAGCGCCATCGTCGAGCCCCGATAGAACTCCTCGCGGGCGCGTTCGTCTCCCCAGGCCGGCTCGTCGGGCGCTAGGAAGATGTCTTCGAATGCAGTGGTTTTGGCCATGTCCCCTCCAGATCCTCGGTCCAGAAAATGTCTTCCACCGTCGTTCCCAGCGCACGGGCGATCCGCAGTGCGAGATAGACACTCGGCGCGTAGTCGCCCTGTTCGATCGAGATCACGGTCTGCCGGCTGACGCCGACAGTTGCCGCCAACTGCGCCTGGGTCATCCGGCACTCGCGCCGCCGCGTACGTACCGGATGCTCCTGCTGCTCGCCGACCACGAGACAAATGTTAAGGATGTTTGACATCCAATGTCAAGGAAACTTGTCTTTTCCGCCTCGGGGCGTGTGCAGGCCGCACGGTTCCGCGCACCGCAGCGTGACGCGGAGGGAGACGACAGCTGCATCGCACGGCGGTCGAGATCGCTTGGATCGTATGCGGCGCAATCGGTCTCGGCCGCTGCGAACCCGCACCCGCACCGTAGTGGATCACCGCGTACGCGCCGCCGTCGAGCGGTTCACCGTAGAGTTCGACATTGCGTGGTCGCCGGTCAACCCGCTCGGATGCATGCGCCCCCAGCGCCCGCTCCGTCGCTGTCGGCGAACCTGCGAGGGAACACATCGTTCATGGCGCGTTACGACGGCTGCAGAGGCGCAGGGCTTCACATCTAACGGCCATGAACGTCGTATGGCTTTGTCGGCCAGCACTTTTCGTCGGTAGTTCTGACGTGAATCGCACAGCTCGGCACCGGCACACCTCAGACGTTTCCCGGCAATGTGATTCGGTGGCCGCACCGCACGCGAGTAGGCGACCTCGCCGCCCCGGACCGCGGCCATCGGTTGCACGCGGACAGCGGCAGCGGCCGAGTCGGCACGACACCGATCCGGCTACCTCAAGCAGGCGACTTGTCCAGTGGCGTCGCACGGACGAAGTCGACAACCACTGCAGCGAGCTCTTCGCCCTTGTCCTCCTGGAGGAAATGCCCCGCCGAGGTGATGGTCACCGGTGCATGCGCCGCGGCGCCAGGGATTTTCGACCACAGGACCTTGTCGCCGCCGCGCGTGATCGGATCCGAGTCCGAGAACGCGCACAGGAACGGCCGCTCGAACGTCTCCAGGACTGCCCACGCGGCTCGGTTCGCGGGTGCGGCAGGATCCTCCGGACTGGTCGGAACCAGGAGCGGGAACTGGCGGGCGCCCTGCTTGTAGGTGTCGTCGGGGAAGGGGGCGTCGTAGGCAGCGATCACCTCGGAAGCAAGCTCGGTCTGGCATGCGCCGTTGACGATCTTCCCGGCTCGGAAGTCGGGGGTGTCCTGGCTGAAGCGCTGCCAGGCGAGGAACGCGTCGCCGGGATGGCGATCACCGGTCGGCAAGAACGTATTCGCCGCGACCACACGCGCGAAACGCTCGGGATGCTCACCCACCAGGCGCAACCCGATCAGGCCGCCCCAGTCCTGGCATACGAGAGTGATCCGGTCGAGGCCGATGGCGTCGATCGCCGCCCAGGTCCAGTCGACGTGTGCCTGATAGGTGTAGTCGGCGCGGTCCGCCGGCTTGTCACTGCGGCCGAATCCGACGAGATCGATCGCGACCGCCCGCAGCCCGGCCGAGACCAGAACCGGGATCATCCGCCGATACAGATACGACCACGACGGCTCACCGTGCAACAGCAGAACGACCTCACCGTCGGGCGGCCCTTCGTCCAGGTAGTGCACCCGCAACGTGGTCCCGTCGTCGGCCGGCACCTCGACGTAATGCGGTTCGAACGGGAAGTCGGGCAGTCCCGCGAAGCGCTCGTCGAGGGTTCTCAGTACCCGCATGGCCCAATCCCTTTCGTCGAACTAGCTGCCGTTGCTGTACACCCGGGTCGGTTCGACCAGAACCGCCGCGCGGCGCTCCGCCGCCATTACGCGGTCGTACTCGTCCCAGTCGTCGTGCTCGCCGCCGGCGGCCGTGAACACATCACGCAGAAGCCGGCGCAACCCCTCGGCGTCGATCCACGACTGCGGGTCGTCGGGCCCGACGATCTGCCCCCGCCCTTCCACCGTCGCCCACGCCCACCCTTGCCGGAACGTGGCGCTCACCTGCGGCCGAGCGCGGAGGTTCGCGAGCTTCACCTTGCCGTAGGTCACGAACCCCAGAACCGGCTCACCCGTCGAAGGATGAGCCAACAACCCGACGTTGACCAGCGTCGACTGGATCGTCTGATCGGATCTCAGGGTGGAGACGACGGCAAGCCCCTTCTCGGCACGACCGAGTTCCACCGCCTGTTCCAGTGTCGTCATCACATCTCCCGTGGTTGGATGCTCCGATCCTCGCACGGCCCATTGTGCGCTTGCCGGAATTCGGCGGCTGTCGTCACGCAGCCGACGACGGGTTCGCGCCCGAACTGCCCGGCTCCGGTGGCTGAAGGATCGCGGGAGGTGAATTTTCCGTGCAAACCTCCACAAGAATGCGAGAAAACTCGAAAAATGGGCGAGGTTTGCACGATTAGTTCACCCACCCCGGTCCGCCGCGTCGGGGCGCTCACTCATCCGCTTCCCGGTGTGCATCTTCGCTGGACCCAACGCCCCGGGCGGCGGCTTCGCGGGCGGCCTCACCGCTGCGCAGCGGCGCACCCACCTGATGCAGATGCCTCAGCGCCTCCCGATACGAGGAGAGCAGCCCCGTCTCGTGATACGGCACGCCGATCTCGGCGCAGTAATCACGGACGATGACCTGGGCATGCCGCAAATTCGGAGTCGGCATGCTCGGAAACAGGTGGTGCTCGATCTGATAGTTGAGCCCGCCGAGGGCGATATCGGTCAACGCACCACCACGCACGTTGCGCGAGGTCAGCACCTGTCGGCGCAAGTAGTCGGGCCGGTCGTCCCCGGTGAAGGTCGGCATCCCCTTGTGGTTCGGCGCGAAGATGCATCCCATGTAGAGACCGAACAACGCCTGATGCACAGCGAAGAACGCAAAAGCCTTGTCGGCAGGCAAGATTGCGAACAGTGCGCCCAGGTAGGCAGCGAAGTGGCCGAAGAGCAACGCCCCCTCCAACACGCGACGCTTGACCGCCCGGCTCCGAAGCGCACGCACTCCGGCCACATGCAGATTCAGCCCCTCCAACATCAACAGCGGGAAGAACAGAAATGCCTGCGCCCGCCCGATCAGCCGAGGCAACCCACGACTACCCCGCGCCTGCCGCTGCGACCAAACCAGAATGTCCGGCGCGACATCAGGATCGAGCTCCTCATGATTCGGATTGGCATGATGCCGCGTGTGCTTGTCCTGCCACCACCCATACCCCAGCCCGATCCCCGCATTCCCCACGACCCGACCCATGATCTCGGTCGGCCGCCGAAGGCGAAAGACCTGACGATGCGCGACATCATGCATAACGAGCGCGACCTGAGCGAACGTGACGGCCATGAACGCCGCGACCATCAACGTCCACCACGAGTCGCCGACCAGCACGAACGCCACCCAGCCGGCCACGAAGGCAATCCCGACGAGGCCGAGCCGGATGACGTAGTAGCCGGGACGGCGGTCCATCAAGCCCGCGTCGGAGACACGACGCAGTAGTCCGGCGTAATCACCGTCGGCTCCGGTGCGCCGCGAGCGTGAGTGTGGAACCAAGGCCGGTGTCGTCATAGTTCTCCCTCAGAGCAGGCGCGGATACCACCTCGGCCCGCCCTCGATGCCCGACTCGCTGGAGATTCGGCGGGCACTGGTCAGTGGGTCGGTGTGGCGACTTCGATACACCAAAGCTATTGGCCGGGTTCTCGTTTCATGTCATACCCAGGTATGGGATCGGGATCGAACTGTGGGGTGACAGGTGCGCCGTCGGCCCGAATGCCGGGCAGTACTCAACTACGGTGCAGACAGCCGCCCGACGTCCAAACGGCACGGGTTCCCGGCCACTCGTCAGATGTGTCGCCGTTGCCGCAGTGCAGCGGGTGATAACCATCCGGCGGGCCCAGGCCACGTGCTCAGAAGGGCCCACACCCGAGAAATCGGAGGGAGAGTTGTTTACGTCCGCGACGCAACGGAGGATGACTGGACGACTGGCGAGAGTCCTGCCCAACCTGGGCTGCGCAGTAACCGAGCCGACCACTCCACTCCGGGCGCGACGTGCAAGTATGACCACGTGCCTGTAGCGAGCCCCGCTAGTACACGAAATTGCCTGTTCACCGTTGGTTACGAGGGTCGGCGAGCGGACGAGCTCGTCGCGATCCTGACAGAGGCCGGCGTCGCGACCGTCGTGGACGTGCGACTTACCCCCATCTCGCGCAAGCCCGGCCTGTCGAAGACCAAATTGTCGGCGGCCCTGAGCCAGGCCGGCATCCGCTACGTGCATCTCAGGGAGCTCGGCAATCCCCGAGACAATCGCGACGGTTTCCGCGTCGGTGACGCCGATGCGCGTGACCGATATGCGAGTGTCCTCGAGAGCCCGGAAGGAGCCGAGGCGCTGCACTCGGTCAGGACGCTCATGGCGCAGGGCCCGGTCGCATTGCTCTGCTTCGAGCACGATAACGCCACATGCCACCGACAAATGGTCGCCGATGCTGTACAGGATGCCACAGCCGGAGTAATTCAGCTGTGACACAACGGCTTACAGCATGGCCAGCTGGTCGGGCTCGGCACCGGAACTCACCTTCGGGTACCACGCGCCCAGCACTTCGAACGACCTACGGTGCAGAGCCTGGTTCCCGATGAAGAAGTAGAGATCCCGATCAGGAGCACAGATCTCCTGCTCCCATTTCTCTCGTAACCTCTGCTGAGCTCCGGCAACTCCATACGTCTGCTGCCATTTCCGTCCCGCCTGACCGATCTCCCAGTCCAAGCACTGCTGCCGATGACCGGGACATTCAATGTCGGTGCAGTGATAGCGGTAGATGACCCGATACGGCATCGGTTCGAGCACCGGCTGCGCATCGTCGAACAAACTCGGCGCGGCCGCCGCTTGCGCCTTCCTCCGTTGCTGTGGTGTCCAGCCGTTTCCGCGCTCAACCGTCACGGCGTCGACGATCGGCTTGATCATGCCCAGCGACGGCGCGGGCACGGCCATCTCTCCTTTCGGATTCGCGCGAATCAGCTCGCACGTCGACGTCGCGCCGATCAGAGGCCGGATCAGTGTCCGCCGCTGCGTCCACCGCCCACCGTTCGTATCGACGTGCCCGACGACCTGCAGTGACTGCTGATCCGGTTGATACGACTCGATTCGTGGATCGTCCCCGCGACGTTTCCGAACGTCGACCTCGACGATGTCGTATTTGTGGAACACAAATTCCTGCCCCATTCCACGGAATCTCATGGGGTACAGCCGTATCCACGTCGGCGGCAGTCGGTCGATACGAACACCCGCGACGCACACCGTCTCGCCGTACCGTTCCGACGGCGCAGGATAAGCCTTCACGGTGATCAGAATCCGAGCGCGCTCACTTCCCGGCAGCATCGAAAACCCCCTAATGACACCAGGATTCAAGTATGCACGGGCGCCGATGTCGATGGTGAGTATTCCTGTCGGCCCCACACGTCACGATTCATTCCGGGGCCATACTCGTACGCGAAACCTCACCTGATGTCGTCGCTGAAAGGCTCGGCCGGATCCGCGCCTCGCACGTCCGCGACGACGGACACCAGACGTTCCTGGTGATCCAGGCACGCGACAGGGCTGGCCCCAACAGCATTGGCATAGGCAGGTGGAGTCGAACTCTGTCGGTTGCGACTGCCCGCCATGAAGTCTCCTCGGTCTCCGCAGGACACAGCCCAGCGCTCGGTCACCGCGCCCGGGATCGGAGACTTTCGTCGAACTGACAATCAGCACGTCCTCGCGATCGGCGCGCCGCTGGCAATGCTGATCCTGGTGGTCACACTGGCCGACGATGAGACAAACCATGAGGTCGCAAACCAGTACCACTCTCGGAATCTCCGCAGCGCTTCGACATGAGCGGGATGCGCGACATCGAATGCGGCGGACACTCGATCTCGCCGCAGCCCTCGGGTCGGAGCAGCGTTGGCGCCCACTCCCCTGGCCCGCGGTCGGTACGTCGCTGACATCTCCGAATTCGGCCTCAACGGTCACACCGCGAGGACAGGGCTCACCAGAGTTGCTCTGGAACCAGAACAGTCCAGACCTGCCCCGGCGCGAAGGGGATGGCTGCACCAGTCGGTGTTGTATACGTCGTGCCCGCCTCCGGGGAGGGCCGGGACCACACGGCCGGGAACTCTCGACCGTCGCGAAGTACGCGTGCCTGACCGCTACCGGTCGTCTGCGCCCGGGGTGAGACGCTGCCCGCGACGTCGCTGATGGCCGAGTTCTGCACCGGCACACTCTGCAGCACGACCGTACTTGCCGTGAGCCGTCCGGTATCGGCATCGGTGTAGGCATCACCATCCATGGAGACCAGCCACCCGTGGTTGCTGGGTGACCAGTCGAAACCGATCACCGCGCCCGGATACCGCGCTTCCTCGTATTGCGCGGGCCGGCCACCGGCAGGCGCAGGACCGAAGTGCAGTTGCGAAGCCGCCGGCCAGCCGCCGCCTTCGGGTAACTGATCGGGGCGGACGAACATGTTGTGCGGCGCCTCGCGACTGTAGTCGCGGAAGTACGCCGCGGGTTGCCGATCGGCCGAGGCGTTCTGGAGCGAGGAGCCATCGATGGCGGGAATCAGCTCAGGTGCGGAACCAGAGGATGCCAACGTCGGGTTACCGAACTGCGCCAACAGCGTCAGATCCGTCTCCCGCGCGCTTCGGACAGGTCCGACCACCGGGGGTTTGTTGTTCGAGAAAACCGCGGCCAACCGGCTCAAACCACCCTCGACCGGCTCGACGTACACCACATCGGCGGCTCCGAGCCCCACCGGTGGCCGTGCCTGCGGACTGTTGTCCACCTTCACGACCAACACCGGGGCCCCTACCCGGGAGGGTGCTTCCGAGCCGCCTGCCGGGGAGGATGTGCCCGAGCCCCCTACCGGGGAGGATGTGTCCGAGCCGGGGGCGGCATGCTCAGGCCGGGTGCCGCTGACGCACCCGATTACAGCGCACATCCCCATTGCCGTCAGGAACGCCGCAATCCACATCCACCATCGCTGTCGCATGAGGCAAACCTCTAGCTACCAACCTACGCCGCGCTCGACCAGGACAGTAGTGAGGTGCTGGGCGAAGGTAATCTCATGATCATGGTGGACACCCCCTTCGGCCGAGTCGTCACGGCGATGGTGACGCCCATGCACGCCGACGGCTCGATCGACTACGACGGCCTGCAGAACCTCGCCGTCTATCTCGCCGACCACGGCCACGACGGACTGCTGGTCAACGGGACCACAGGCGAGTCCGCGACCACCACCGACGAGGAGGACTACGCCTGCGTGCGGGCGGTCGTCGAGGCCGTGGGCGACCGCGTCCAGGTGATGGCCGGCTGCGGTACGAACGACACCGAGCATTCCACTCGCGCGGCGCGCGAGATGGTCGCCTGCGGGGCGGATTCCCTTCTTGTCGTCACGCCGTACTACAACAAGCCGCCGCAGGACTGCATCCTCGAACACTTCCGCCTGGTCGCCGAGGCCGGCGGCGGTGTGCCCGTCATGCTCTACGACATCCCCGGCCGAACCGGGACGGCACTGAGCACCGACACCATTCGCCGCGCGGCCGACATCCCCGCTGTGCGCGCCGTCAAGGACGCCAAGGGCGATTTCTTCGAGGCCAGCAGGCTCATGTCGCAGACCGACCTGCTCTGGTATTCCGGCGACGACGTCGTCAACCTGCCACACCTCGCCCAAGGCGCGACGGGCATCGTGTCGGTGGTCGGCCACGTCGCGGGCGATCACTACGCCGAGATGATCGCAGCCGTCGACCGCGGCGACCTGTCTCGAGCACGCGAGATCCACCGCCGTCTCATCCCCGCAGTCGACGCGATCATGCACGTCTCACAAGGCGCCATCCAGTCCAAAGCGGCGATGAAGATGCTCGGCGTCATCTCCTCCGACGCGCTGCGTATGCCATACCGGCAGGGCCCGCCGGAGCATCAGGAACGTCTGCGTGCCGGACTCGAGGAATCAGGTCTGTTGTAGACGGGCACGTGAATATTACTGTGCAGCAACTTAAATCGAACCAACTACCTTGGCCGAAGCCGAACGGTACTCGCGCGCATAGCGCTACACGCTCGGGTCCTTCCTGAGGTAGCGTTATCGGCTGGTCCAACCGCCGAACGGTTTCGGCGTTCTGAGTACGCGTGCTTGCCACCCTCCTCCATGGAGATCAACTTGTCTCCCTGCGGAACCGTTCCGGAGTTGCGTACGTCTTCATTTTCGAGCGACCATAACGTCCGCTCGCCTGCCGACACCCGTCGTCGGGCTGTCGGCAGACGAGGAGGTGTCCGGTGGCCGGGCTCTTGCAAGTCGATATCGAGGCGCTGGGCAAAGCGGTTCAGCTGCTGCGCAACTCGGAGCAGATGCTGAACGATGCCATGAAGGCTATGGCCCACGACGGCCATACCGATATCGGTACGAAAACGCTCGACGACGCCGCTGACAGCTTTCAACGCAGATGGCACTTCGGAATCCAGCGTATAGGCGAGGCCGCCACCACAACCGCGGATGGCATATCTCAGTGCCACGACGCGTACCAACAGGTTGATACGCAATTTGCCCAGCTGATCGCGCAGACGGCGCCGCCTCAGGCGACAACGCCGGAGACGACGGCGTGAAGGCGGCCGCAAACCCGTATCCGAACTTGGGGTTCAACCCGGTCCCCGGTGCGGCCGATCACGTGGCCGGATTACGGGGCCAGATCAACTCGGCGTACGAGGGGGTGAAGGAGACCAACGGCCTGCTCACACGGCTGCGCAACAGTAATGACAGCGTGTGGGTCGGAGAAGGCGGCGATGCCTTTCGCGCATCTTTCGATGCGACGCTCGCGCAGGACCTCGGCTACGCCCAGAATTCGCTCGAGCGCGCAGTTGGCCTGCTCGACGAATGGCACACCGGACTGGTGGCTTACCAGGAAACCGCGAAGGGCCTCGAGACCGAGGCGGCCACAGCGCGCAACGAACACTCGAAGGCGCAGACCGCTCTCCAGCAGGCTCAGGCCAATCCTGATCTAGGACTGGCGAATATGAGCTTTGCCGACGACAATCAGTTGGCTGATGCTCAACGCCGGTTGGACGCGGCAACCGCGCGGGTCCGCACCGCCGGCACCGCCGTAGGTGATGCACAAGCGACCATCGACGCCATAATCAAACGGGCACACGATCTCGAAACCGAGCATGACGGGCTCGCGAAACGGATCGCCGCCGAATTGGACACGGACGCCAAGGATTTCGCGCCGACTCCGCCCGACAAGAGCATCTGGGACACGATCACCGACGCGGTGAAAAATGTCGGCAAGTGGATCGACGACCATCGGAAAGGCCTACACGAAGCTCTCTCCATGATTTCGGCCGTCTCCGGACTGCTGGCAATCGTCACGCCGCCACCGATCGATGCGATCGCACTGGGTGTCTCACTCGCAGCAGGTGCCGGCGCCCTCGCCCTGGACGCGACCGACGCCGACATGCGCGACGCCCTGTTGCACGGCAGCTGGGAGGAGAAGCTCAAGGCTGCGGGAACGATCGGAGGCGATGCGATGAGCCTGATCCCAGGTGTGGGCGCGCTGGGAAAGGCCGGAAAGGTCGCGCTTCTCGGCGACGCAGCGGGTGACGTCGGCAGGTTCGAGGGGATGGCACGCGCTTGGTCCGAATCAGCGCACGCACCCGGCTGGCTCAACCAGAAGACGATCGACGGCAATTGGTTCGGGCTTGCCGACACGATCAACAACTCCGGCGCGGCAACGGGCGTACACAAAGTGCTGCAATTCACCAAAGTGGAAGGGGCGCACAGCATCCCCGATCCAGCGGTCGCGTTGAAGGTCTTGAAGGGAGTCAAGACCTCGGTGTCCGATATCGGACACTGGGGCTACAACCAATGGCGAGAGGACTGATAAGTGCAGGAGCCCGTCGGCTCGGCCGCCGAATACGAAGTCGCCATCGAGATTCCTCCGGGATATTTCGAACTCCCCCTGCACAACATCGATAACCATCTCGATGCGGCTCTTCCATTTGTCGAGAATTTCAGCGACGGGATACCGGCAGATGCCGTCGCCGACGTCATGGGCACATTGAAATTTCTCCTCAATGCTCTGGTCGCCGGCAACACTCGCTATTGTGGCCTCGGACAGCATGTCTCGGACACGGGGGAACGTGTCGCCTCGTGGCTCGTAATTTCTGTGATGAAGTACGGCAAACCGCAGAATCCTCGACTGACTCTGGCCGATATCGCGACTGCGAAGAAGTGGGAAGATCCATCCCTCATCGTGGAACCGGTCGACATCGAAGGCCGACCTACCCTGTTCACAGAGTCGATCCGAACAGAACCGCAACCTGAAATCACTGATCTGGCAACAGAATCAGGTTCTACAGCCGTCTTTCAGCTCGAAGCTTTCATCCCTTCGGAGGATGGGACCACCATTGCCGCCATCGAGTTCTCGACCATCTCGGTGTCTGAAGGTCCGAACTTCCGCGATATGTTCTTCCTGCTCGCGACGTCGGCAAAGCTCGACAAGACACCAAGCCGACCCTCCACGCTGAACATGTGAAACGAAGGTTGATCGCCGATGGAAAGTCCTCTCGATCAGGCGGCCGGGCAACAATCGAGTCCGGCCATCGAGTGGCCCGCTACCCGCGCCGCCCTGCGAAGGAACTGGTTCTTCCGCTGGCCACTCCTACTCATCGGCATCGCGTGTGGTGGCCTGTGTCTCCTACTCATCAACGAGTTCGACCGGCCGGGGATCCACGGCGCGGAAAGAATCGGCCGACTGCTCATCGCGCCCACCGCCGTCATATTCACGCTATGCACGATCTTGGGCGGAACCTTCGTCTGGATCGGACACCGGCGCCGACGGTCGGTTTCGCGCCACGCGTGGACAAGATGGGAAATCCAATACACCAGGGCTGGACGGTATGAATGGGTCACGTTACTCGATCACCATCGGACCCCTGTTTCGGCCCTCATTCTCAGTACCTGGCCGAAAGACCTCGGTAAGTTGATCAACCACAACACTCCGGAGGTTTGGTTCGCCGGTGATCCGAAAAAGTATGGAGTGGTTTCCCGGCCCGGCGGGGAGGATCTGCGCTACGCCTATTACTCCAGGGCAAGGCAACCACCGCGGTTCACATTCACCGATCGCGCCGAGGGACCACGGCGTGGCCCAGTACATCCTTCGACTCCCGACAGCGCTGGTTACCAACTGAGCCGCGAAAATGGCACGGTGGTCATGAAGCCGCCGACCGCGGAATCCACCCCACCGCGGATCAGATACGGCAGCCTGAAGGATTCCGGCTATCCGTCTCCTCGCAAGCTGCGGCGGACGTGCGCATTCATCGTCGACTTCGCGCTACATCTGCTTTCCGGCATCGCGATAGCGCTGGTGGTCGCGCCCGGGTTCTCTCCGGAAGCATTGCGCGCCCACGAGATCCAGCAGATCGAGTTCAACCCGTTTATCGCCCTCGGCTGCTGGCTGGCGGCGTCGTTCGTAGACCGCGTCGTCATCCAGTCGATCGTCCACACCACCGTCGGTAAGGCGATCTTCGGGCTTGTCGCCATACAACCCGATACCGATCGTTATCCGACCTTCGGCCGCCTCCTGGCCACCTGGTTGTTCCACGCCTATCTCCCGCTGGCCATCCTCGGCGACGGCATCGGCCCTGACGACGACGAAAATTACTTCATGACGGCCGTCCGGTGGCGAGATGTGCGCGAACGCAATCGTGTGGCCGGCCATCGCCCCGAGCAGCGATAGCGGCTGGAAGCCCCGCCACCGTCTCGGTTTCCGCGTCGATTCCGGCTGAGTCGCCCGCACCCTGTGCCTCGACCTCAGCAGATACGCGAACACCGAGCGGATCGAGACCGGCGCTCGACGAATTCGACTCGGCTTTCGGCCGATGGGCCGTCACCTGCACTCGCGCGACTCACGGGCTCCTGATGGTCACCCGGCCCGGACTCGATCAGCTCCTGGAGGAATCACCCGCGCGCCCCGGAACGCCATTCGGCTAGGCGGGTAACCGGCACTTGCCAAGGCAAACCCACCAACGCACCTCGAAACCTTCGCCAGGGGCACCCCGTTGTTGGAGCGGACCGAGCCATGGCCGCGCATTAACGTTGCCGTCACTGGTCGCGCCCGATCTCGGCCGGCAGTTCTCCGTTAGCCCATCGCGCATAAGTGTATTCGGGTTCGACGGTGATTACATCGACAACTTCCACCAGCTTGGCGGGGACTACACCGCCTTCGAAGTGGACGACGCTGGGCACGAACACGGCCTCGACTCCGAGCCGTTCGGCGATGTTGCGGACCCGAAGCCCGACGTTGTCGACCTCAGTCGTAAACGTGTGGATCTTGCGCAGGTTGTAGCCGAGTCGTTTTGCCAGCGAACGGATCTGGGCCTCATCCCACGGTTGACGCACGCCGGAGACATCCCGACGCAGGTAGCCGATGGCGTGATCACATCGCGGCGGTTCACCCTAGTCATCTGAGCGGGCTGTGCGCCTGGGCGAGTGTGGCCGACAAGGCCGCCGCGAACGGAACGCCATGACCGTCGTCGGTGTCCGCGGCGTGGATGTGGTAGGACGCGTAGGCCGCGCGGAAGTGCGAGTACGGCCCGTAACCACATCGGAAGTACGCCTCGCCGGGAACTGTCGGCACATCGACCGCACCGTCATCGTGGAGAACTTCTCGGAACGCGTTGCGGGAGAAGCTCTTCAGAGCGACGCGATAGGCCAGGAAGTCGCTGATCGCGCGCAGCGCCTCCGGATTCGAGCCTTGCGTGGCGAGCAGTAGATGCACGCCGGCGACCCTGCCCAGCCGGCCGATGCCGGCGACCAGATCCAAGAAGTGGCGGCGGTGGGTTCGCGCCAGTATCGAGAACTCGTCTATGACGACGACGAGCGCCGGAATTGATTCCTTCGCCGCCCCTGTGGCCTTCATCGCCCAAAGGTACTCGGTGAACGTGTCGAAGTCTCCACAAGAATCCACGTGCTCGATACGGCTGGTGAATTCGTTCGCCACGGTATCGAGCAGGCGCTTCCCCAGGTCGGGGTTCTCGTCGTCGCAGTCGAAGTTCGGGAAATAGCCGGCAACGTGGGGCAGGCCACGAATGGAATGGAATGTGTCGTCGCCCATGGACTGAGCCAGTATGAAATTCACTTCCTCCGGAGCGTTCTGGACGGCGAGACCCAGCACGATCGACTGGAGCAGTTCGGACTTGCCCGATCCGGTAGAACCGAATACCAAGCCGTGCGGTCCGTCGCCCCCATCGATGCCGAGTTTCAGATCCAGCACCACCGGCGCACCGTTCATCGCCACTCCGATCGGCGTGCTCAACCGCCCCCAAGGGGCGGTTCGCGTCCACCGGCCACGCACGTCCAGGCCAGGGAGGCTGCCGATTTCATGAAGCCGAGCGAAATCGACTGTGCCGTCGGGTTCTTGCATCAAGTACTCCATCGCCGTTCGAACATCGATCCAGCCTCGGATCTGTGCGCAGTCGAAACATCCTGGAACACACCAATTTCGACACAACAGGACACCATCGTAGACCGCAGCTCCATACCCACGTTCACTTGGCGTCGGCCGACGCTGTCGGAATCCGATGTTGGCGAGGGTGTTCGACAGCAGATGAGCAGCGTCGAGCGAACCTCAGCAGCGAGCCCGCAATCCATCGACGCCTCGGCGGTTCGAGTCAGCATCGACCTGCCGTTGGTTGCCGAGCAAATCAGCTCCCGGCTGCATCTCGTCGGTTGGATTCCCTGCCGGACCCGCAGCGCTCCCCACCGATCACCCGGCCGCGATATGCCGAATCTGCGCCGCCAGATCAACCACCCGCCGATCCTGCTCCCCATACCGCACCGCCATCTGGCTATGCAGCCGGCGCAGCCGCTTCAGCGCCGCATCGATGTCACCGTTCTGCACATCACAGGTGGCCAGCTGACGTTGGCAATGCATGACTTGTTCGTCGTAGGGGCCACGTTCGGCGGTAAGGTCGTCGACGAGTGTGCGGAAAAGTGCTGCGGCGCCGGCGAAGTCGTTGCTGTCGAAGCGGAGAGCTGCCAGGCTCAGCCGTGCCTCCACCACGTCCGCGTCCCGGGCGCCCAACTGTGAAACTGCCTGTTCTACAACGGTTTCGAGGTCGCTGATGGCGGGAGTGTAGCGGGATTCGGCGGCGAGATCGCGAGCGCGGCGGATGGCGCGCTGGATGTCGGACCGGCTGAAGTCCGTGCTGCGAGGCGGGGCGGCAGTCGTTTCGTCGACGGCGATGATCTTCGTCGGTGCCACGATCGTCGCTGCAGTGCGCGACGTGGCGGCCGCACTCACCGCGGCCGAATACATCCGGGCGGGACCATGGAAGTCGCCCACTTCCGCCAGGTCGCCAAGGCCGTTGGCGTGGCGCATCAGCACGGTGTGGACGGTGGCGGCGTCCTCGGGCCGACGATCAGGCGACTTGGCGAGCATGCTCATGATCAACCGCGACATGTCCGCCGGAACCTCGGGCCGCTCCCGCCGAATCTCGGCGGGGACCGAGTGAACCTGGTTCTGCCACACCACATATGGCGAACTTCCTGTCATCACGCGGTCGCCGGTGAGCAGCTCGTACAACACCAGCCCGAGCGCATAGAGGTCGGTCTGCGCCACCACGGCGCGTCCCTCGACCTGCTCCGGCGCCATGAATGCCGGTGTGCCGAGCGTGTTTCCGGTACTGGTGTAGCGCGTCATGTCGGTGTCGGTGGTGACGGCGAGGCCGAAGTCGAGGACCTTCACCGTCCCGTCCGCGCACAGCATGAGGTTGGACGGCTTGAGGTCGCGATGATAGATCCGGTTGCGATGTGTCGCGGCCAGTACGGCGGCCGCCTGGGCACCCAGCGCCGCGACCACCCCCACCGGCAGCGGCCCGCGCCGCGCGAGCAGTGCATCCAGGGTAATGCCATCGACGAATTCCATGACGAGATAAGGGCGTTCGGGCGGGCCGAGGGAGATGCCGGCGTCGTGAATCGCGGGCATACCGGGATGGCTGAGCTGCGCCATCAGCTCGGCCTCGCGCAGAAACCTCTTCGTCCAGTTGGGGTCCTGGTCGAGATTGGCATGGGTGAGTTTCACCGCGATGCGGCGTTTGAGGTGGCTGTCGTAGCCTTTGAAGACCTGCCCCATCCCGCTGGCGCCGATCTCCCGGACCAGTTCGTACCGGCCGCCGTCGATCTGCGGTTTCTCCACCGCTACCTCCGTGAATACTCCAACAGCCGACACGTCAACCTACTCGTCGACGGTAGCCGGTCGCAGACCGCCCGATGCCAGGCCCCTCACGCCCGTGCGCACCAGCTGCTCGATCGCGGTGCGCCGACGTTGCCACGCCACCTCCAGCTCCCACAGTTGCCGGAACGCGGCGCCGATCCGGCGTTGCTCGGCCGGCGGCACCCGCGGTATCCGCACCCGGTACAGGTCGACCGGTCCCTCCTCGATCGCGGCCTGCAGGACCCCGGCGAGAAAGTCCGGGTCGACGACCGATGCCTTCCCGCGCAGCAGATGGATACCGGCACCCAACAGCGCCCCATCGTCGGGGCACACGTGGACGGCCGGCTCCGAACCCATCACCACGGCCACATCCCCGGCACGGACGACGACCGCACCGGCCACCGCCCCGTTGCCGGTGCGCGATGCCGGGCGCCCGAGCCGAACATCCTTGGCCGTCAACATCGGCGTCTCGCCGTTTCCGACGCCAACGGACGGTGGCGCCTCGTACACGCTCAGCGCCTCGGCAGCGACCAGGTCTTCCAGCGAAACAGTATCGTGCGCAACGGTTTCGGATTCGAGGGGCGGCGGCGCGGGAACCGGTAGCTCGAGCAATTCGGTCCGCAACTCGGGATATCCGTGCGCAGCCCGGCCGGTCACAGCTCCTCTCCTCCGATCGATTCCGGACCCGGCTCGAGGGCGCCCGCTGTGAGTCCCGTGGTAATGAGCTCAGCGGTGTGTCCGGCCGTCTCGGAAGCCCGCCGCGCCACGGTGCGCAGGAGGAACAGTTGCCGGAACAATGCGCCGTATCGTCGCTGCTCGCCCAGCGTCAATACCGGTATCCGGAGGCGACTGGCGTCGAATCGCACAGTGGATGTTCTTGTGGCCGAGACATTCTCGGCGCCGGTCAGAAATCCTGCGAGGAACCACGGATCGAGACGGTCGCGATCGACGCGCAGCGCATGCACATGCGACCCGAGCAGCGCACCGGCGTCTTCCGGTGTGGCGACCCGCGCGCTGCGTCCACCACGATCGCTGCGCACGGCCGGCATGAGGACATCACCTTCGCGCACCTCGACGGGCACCGCCGGCACCATATCCATGGTTCCCGACGCGTGATTCCCGGTGGCGACATCGGGTGCGGTCAATACCCGGCGGCTCCCGGCGGCCGGTTCGTCGCCGGGCGGGGCCGCCCGGAACCACTGCAGCTGACCATGATTAGCCAAATCGGCGACAGTGACGAAGCGCCAGGACTTTCCCGTCGATTCCGACCAGTCCGGCACCGTCGTCACCACGGAATTCAATTCCGATGCCGCCGCGGTCAGGCGGTCGAGCGACGCGGCGATCTGCTCGGATATCGCGCCGGAGTCCAAGGCGGACCTGACGTAGCGGGCCGGGGTGAGATCGATGTCGTCATCGAGCAGATCGACCAGGCGGACCACTGCCGAGACTCCGGATTCCTGCGCCGAATCGGGACTGTCACCGTCGAAAGCGCGCCACATCTCGACTACAGCGTCGCGGTCCAGCCGGTCCCCCTCGGCATGCACCGCCGATCCGGTGCTGTCGATGAACAGCATCGAATCCGCCACCGCAGCATCCGTTTCCGGTCGACGCAGGACCCAGATCTGCAGACCGACATGTCGCGGTTGCGCGACCCCGGGCGCCAGCCCGATCACCGCGCGCAGGGCTCCGGTGCGCACCAGATTGGACCGGATCTTTCGTCCGGAGGTTCGAGTCGCGACCGAAGGCGGCAACAACAGGACCGCGATGCCACCCGGCCGCAGATGCGCGATCGCATGCTGCACCCACGCCAGTTCCGGTTCGCCGCGCGGAGGTAGTCCGTAGTCCCATCGAGTGTCGAAGGCGAGTTCGCCGGATCCCCAATCACGTTGTCCGTAAGGCGGATTGCAGAGCACCGCGTCGACATGGAGGTCGGGGAAGGCGTCCGCCGTCAGGCTGTCCCCGGTCCGCACGTCCGGCTCGACCGTGGTCTGCGCCTGGAGCAGCAGCCGGGTCCGCTCGGTCTGCACCGGCACCACATCCTGGCCGTACAGCTCGCCCGCACCATCATCTGCCGCGGCCAGCAGGAGTGATCCACTGCCGCAGGCCGGATCGAGCACGCTGTGCACCTCGGGGGTGGTCGACGAACGCGCCAACGCGGCCATCGTTGTCGCGACCGTCTGCGGCGTGATGTAAACACCGGTCGAGGTCGCGTCGCCCATCGCGTGTTCGGAAAGGATGTCCAAGGCGGTGCGGACGCCCTCGGCTGTCGATGCGAGTCGCAACGCCGACGCCACCTGGGCGGCGAGCTCCTGATCGTGCGCGTCCGGCGCCGTCCACTCGTCACCGTCACGCCGCAGTGTCTGCATGACCTGTGTGACGGCGAGCGGGGTGGCATGAGATCGCACCAGCGTGCGCAGTTCCGCCTCGGGCGACTGCGCCGTCTCGATGTTGTGCTCCACCAGCCACTGTCGCACCGCGTGCAGATCGAACAGCGGCCGGGTCTCACTCCCGGCGATGGGATCGGGGAAGTCGTCGTGGCGGCGGCGCCAGTTGCTGACCGTGGCACGGGTAACACCGGCGAGGCGCGAGATCTCCGCGGCACTCACCTTCGACACGGGCTTCGACATACCCCTCCTCTCATAGGCCTGCTCACACCCTGCTGGACAGTTGAGCAAAAATCAATCTTCCTAACTCTGTTGACAATGTTTTCACTCCATTCTACTGTTTGCATCAGCCTCAGAAATGAAAGGCGCGCCGGTGGACCACCGCACCACCCCGGCCCCTCCGCAGCAGTCCCGTCTCCGCGGGGCGAATCGACGCTGCTCGCAGACGACAGGACTTCCCCATGACTGACGAACCCGACACACCTATCGATGTATGGGAGCCCCCGAAGCCGGCCCCATCACCGCCGGAGCGGCCCGCATCGGAGCCGATGCCGCCCTACCCTCCGAGTGCGGGATCGCTGAGCGAGTCGTATCCGCCGTTTCCTCCGGCCGCCCCGCAGTACCACCCGATGGATCACCTCACCGGATACCCGCAAACTGCTGTCCCCCAGCCTGTTTCGCCGCCGATCATGCACGTGATCCAGCAGTACCCGCCGGGCGCACAGATCGTCGTCAAACGGTCCTTCCCGCACGGGCTGCATCTCGTGCTCACCCTCATCACCTGCGGGCTGTGGTCGCCGATCTGGTTGGTCCACTACCTGCTCGCAGACAACAGCTGAACCTCATCCCCGAACCAGCACGGCCACAGCCGTTTTCACCATCAGGAAGCATCATGAACACAGCTCGTATCGTCGCGTCCCTCCTGGCCGCCGGCGCCACCGCCGCCGTTCTCACCGTCGCCGCGCCGGCGACGTTCGCAGCCCCCGACACCGGCTCCTCGGGCTCCGCGTCGGGCTCGGCCGGTAGCAGCTGCGGTCCGCGCAGCGGCGCCGACAATCTCTTCCTCAGCAACTACGCCGAGGACGACGACACCTGCAGCGGCCAGGACTCGGCGATCCAGCTCGCGCAGGCGGAGTGCCACTGGCTGGACGCCTACGGCAACTCCGCGCACAACCAGATCGTGCTCGCGGAGAAATCCCGCGGCGCCGTGAAGTACCCCTACATCTTCCTCGACGCCGCCATCGAGGCCTACTGCCCGCAGTACGAGCTCTGATCCTCTCCCCCACGATCAAGGAGTTACGACCATGTTCCGCAAAACTTTTCCCGCACTGCTCATCGCCTCGGCGGCCCTGACCGTCGCCGCCGCCACAGCATCCGCCGCGCCCGCCACCACCCTGCACGAGGGCATGCAGGTGGTCGGCACCGATGTCGAAGAGGGCACCTACTACACCTCCGGCCCGGGTGCCGACGACTACGGCTACTGCTTCATCACGTGGTTGCCGTACAAGGGCGCGAAATCCTCGGAGGCCACCGATATGGAGTCGTACTCGGGCGCCTCCTACGTACAACTACGGGCCGGCGACGTGATCAACGTCGAGGGCTGCACCTGGACCCACGAGTAGGGCGGACGCGATGACCTACCAACCCGGACCGCATCCGCAGATACCGCCGCAGTACGTAATCCAGCAGAAGAAGTCCAAGTTGCCGAAGGCGCTACTGATCGTGGTTGTCGGCATTGTGCTGCTGTGCGGTGTCGGCGGTTGCATCGCCGGCCTCGGTGGCAAGGACTCGGCCGGTTCGAAGCACAGCACCACCGCGGGTGACTCTGCTAGCGCGCCGGAGGCCGCGAAGCCGCCGCCACCAGGCATCAATACTCCGGTCCGCGACGGCAAATTCGAATTCACCGTCACCGACGTGCAGACCGGCGTCAAAGAGGTCGGCGACAACCCCTACCTACGCCGCACCGCCCAGGGTGCGTACACGATCGTCACGATGACGGTGCTCAACACCTCGAAGGTCCCCTACGGCTTCTCCCCCGGCAACCAGGACCTCTACGACACCCAGGACCGCAAGTTCAGCAACGACACCGCGGCCGCGATCAATCTGCAAGCCGACACGAGCATGTACGCAAACATCAACCCTGGCAACACGATTACCGCCAAAGTCGTCTTCGACCTCCCGGCCGATTCCCAACCGGACCGGATCGTTCTGCACGACTCCATGTTCTCCGGCGGCGCAACGGTTTCGCTGCGCTGACCGGGTGATCGGCGCCGGGTGGGCACCCACGCGCCCACCCCGGCGCCGAGCCCGAAGCGACCCGCTCCCCACCGATACCTCGTCTACTGAGACACATCCCCCGCCGGAAGGAACCGTGCCTTGAAAAGAATCGCGACATACCTCGCTATCGCTGCCATCGGGGCAGCAACCGCCTGCGGAGCGACGGAAACGACGACCACGCAGCCGACGATCGCCGATACGAAGACCACTGTCCCGGTGCCGACGACGACACCTCCAACACAAACACCCCAGGCACAGGCGCCCTCGAGCGCGCCGGCGGCCACGCAAGCCGTGACAGTGCCGATGCCGAATGTCGTGTGCATGAATTTGCAGGCCGCACAGGACCTCATCCAAAAAGCCGGAGTGTTCTTCTCTCGAAGCAAGGATGCGACCGGAGCCGGCCGAATGCAGATTCTCGACCGCAACTGGGTCGTCGTCGCACAGACCCCTGCCGCCGGCGTCCCGATCGGTGAGGGCGACGCCGTGCTGTCGGTGGTGAAGAAGGGCGAACCGGGAGATTGCTCCTGATCGCAACCAGCGTGACTTTCCGTAGCCCATATGTCGAATTCAATTCCGCCCAACCGCCCGACAGGGCCGACACAGTGGTGGGTCAAGCTGCTCGTGATCGGGGCCGGGCTGGCCGCACTCGGCTGGTTCGCCGGCGACATGGACATGTCGCCGGCGCACGCGCTGATCCTTATCGCGATTGCCGCCGCACCGATCGCGTTGCTGGTGCTGGTGATTCGAGCGCTGGTGCGCGTCGGTGACAAGCGGCCACCGCCGGTGGGCCTGCCGCCGCAGTCGGCTGCGGGGCCACCGCCGGGTTGGTATCCCGATCAGGCTGGTGTGCTGCGGTGGTTCGACGGCCAGAAGTGGACCGAATTCACGCAACCACCTCCCCCGCGGCTGTAGCGAGGGTTCGGCACTCGGGCCACAACGCGAGCCGAATAGGACCGGTCGTGTGTCACATCCCGCCCGTCACCGCCGATACTAGGTTGATCCGCCGACCCCGACCCCAGGAGCACTGTCGATGACCACTGTCGAACCGCCCGATACCTTCGAGGTAGCCCCCGGCTCGATCGTGGTGGTCCGTGATGAGGAATGGTTGGTGACCTCGGCCGAACAGGGCTCCGATGGGTGGGTGCTGCGGGTGCGTGGGCTGTCGGAGCTGGTCGCCGACACCACCGCCACCTTCTACCGCAGTCTCGACGACATCGAAGTCCTCGATCCGGCCAAGGCGCAGGTGGTCCCCGACGGTTCCTCCGGCTACCGCGACTCCCGGCTGTGGCTGGAGTCGCTGCTCCGCAAGACGCCGTTCCCCTACGGCGATCAGACGCTGACGGTCTCGACCCGCATGCTCGCCGACTCCCTCGGCTATCAGCGTGCTGCGGTGGCGAAAGCTTTGGACCCGCAACATATTCGACCGAGAATCCTGCTGGCCGACGCCGTGGGCTTGGGTAAGACGCTCGAGATCGGCATGATCCTGTCCGAGTTGGTCAGACGCGGACGTGGCGAACGCATCCTGATCGTCACCCCGCGCCACGTCCTCGAGCAGATGCAGCACGAACTGTGGTGCCGGTTCGCGCTCCCGTTCGTCCGCCTGGATTCGGCGGGCATTCAGAAGGTCCGGCAGAAACTGCCCGCGACCCGCAACCCGTTCACCTACTACAAGCGCGCGATCATCTCGATCGACACCCTCAAAAGCCCCCGCTACAAGGCACATCTGGAACGCCAGCACTGGGATGCGGTGGTGATCGACGAGTCGCACAACCTCACCAACGTCGGCACGCTCAACAACGAGCTGGCTCGCATCCTGGCGCCGAACACCGAGGCGCTGATCTTGGCGTCGGCGACTCCGCACAACGGGCGCGAGGAGTCCTTCGCCGAACTGCTGCGTCTCCTGGACCCCACCGCGGTCGCGGCCGATGGTTCGTTCACCAAGGACGACGTGCAATCACTGCTGATCCGCCGACATCGCCATCATTCCGAGGTAGCCGCGGAGGTCGGTAGCGACTGGGCCGAACGCGCCGAGCCGGTGCACCGTCTGGTGACGCCCTCACCCGTGGAAGAGCTGGTGGCGCAGGAGCTTTCGCAGGTATGGCTGCATCCGGAGTCGGGCCGCTCGCCGTACTCGGGTGAAACGAAGGCATTGTTCCCCTGGACCTTGGCGAAGGCATTCCTGTCCTCCCCTGCCGCCCTCGGCGAATCGATCAACCAGCGCCGCAACAAACTCCGCGAGAAGGGCGGCCCGCATACCCCCGAGCAGCGCGCCGAACTGGAAGCGTTGAACCGGCTCGCCGACCTCAACGACAAAGCGTTCACCGAATCCGCCGGCAAGCAAGCAGCCCTCGTCGATCGTCTGCGCGAAATCGGAGTAGGTCCGAAATCCGGCACGCGCGCAGTGGTTTTCGCCGAGCGCGTGGCGACCTTGAAATGGCTCACCGACCTGCTGCCCACGGCACTGGGCCTGAAGCCCGAGGCGGTCGCGATGCTGCACGGCGGCCTCTCCGACGTGGAGCAGCAGCAGATCGTCGATAGCTTCAAACTGGAGACCTCGCCGATCCGCGTGCTGGTCACCGGCGACGTGGCTTCCGAAGGCGTGAACCTGCACGCACAATGTCATCACCTCATCCACTACGACATTCCGTGGTCGCTGATCCGCATCGAACAGCGCAACGGCCGTATCGACCGCTACGGCCAGAAGCATCCGCCGGTGATCTCGTCGCTGATCCTGGCGCCCTCGGATCCGGAGTTCTCCGGCGATCTGCGGGTGCTGTCACGTCTGCTCGAACGCGAGAATCAGGCGCACGGCACCCTCGGTGATGTGGCATCGCTGATGGGCAAACACAGTGTGGGGGAAGAGGAATCGGCGATCCGGGACGTCCTGGCCGGGAAGTCCAGCTTGGACGAGACAGTCCGCGACATCGAGGAGGTGGCCGAAGGGAACGATCTCGACGCCTTCTTCGCCCAATTCGATCTGACCGACGACGAACCCGAAACCCTCCCCGAGGAACCGCGCCACAGCTTGTACGCCGATGACATCAGCTTCCTGGACGAGGCGTTGCGTGCCGCATTCCACGACGTCCCGCACGCCGATCCCGCCGCCGGTGGCGTCGGCTGGACGCGGCACACCAATCACGGTATCGCCGAGTTGATTCCGCCCCGCGATCTCAAGCAGCGGCTGGGCCAGCTCCCGCAGAACTATCTCACCGATGGCCGCGTGCTGGAACGGTTGAAGCTCGCCACCTCCCCCGCAGTCGGCGACGCTCAGTTGCGTGCGGCGCGAGAAGGTAAGGGCGTCAACGACACAACGTGGCCGGAGGCCCATTTCCTCGGGCCGCTGCACCCGGTCCTGGACTGGGCGAGTGATCGCGCGCTAAGCGCCTTGGGCCGCAACCAGATCTTCGCCATCCGCGGCGGAGTCGACGCGGTGACCGTGCTGCTGATGGGCACCCTGATGAACCGGCGCGGCCAACTCGTCTCCCGAGTCTTCTCGACCGCCGAATTCCCCAACCCTGCCAACCCGACCTTCTGCCTGGTGGAACCGATCGAGGATCTGAACTTCCTGACCACCGACACCGGCCTGCGGCCCGGCACCTCGAATCCGGGACCACTCCAGGACCTCGAAGAACTACAACCCCTCATCCCGGTGGCGGTCCGTGAGGCGGCCCAGTCGATGAAGGTGGTTCTCGATGAACAGAAGGCCTCCGCACAGGAGCGCCTGAACGCCTGGCGGCAACGCGCCGACCGCTGGCACGCCGGAGCCGAACAGCTGGAGCTGTTCAGCGGCCAGAAGAAGAAGGTCGAGAAACTGTCGCAGCGCATCCTCGAGGAACAGCGTCTCGCCGAGTCCCTCGCTCCCACACAGCAGTTGGTGCGTCCCCTGCTCGTGATCGTCCCCGAAAAGGATCAGTGACCATGCCCTCTTTCGATTCCATCGTCGTCGGCGAGGATTGGATCAGCGAGCACTACTTCACCACCGATTCGGTGAAGGAGTCCTTCCACGGCAAGGTCCTGGAGCTGCGCAAAACCTGGGACGCCGAAGCCAAGGAGGGACGCTCGACGGTCCGCAGCACCCTGCTCGCGGCCGCCCGCGACCTGCAAACCGCACTGGCCGCCCTCGCCGAGGACCCCGAGGCCGCCCCCAAGGCCCACGCCCAGGTTCGCGCCGCCTTCGGCTACCAGGGAGAACTCACCTCGTTCACCGCCGAGCGCGCCGGCTCCGAACTGGAAATCCCCGACGCCCAGCTACCCGACATCCCCGATGTGCTATTCCTGCAAGCCAACCCGGTCGACTCCCTGGAAGATCTGCTGGCGCCGGAAACCGGCCTGCTGATCACCCCGGCCACCGAGGACGGCAAACCGATCGAGTCGGCCTCGAAGGCAGTATCGGCCGCCTTCCGCTCCGACACTCCCCCCGCCTTCGTGGTGGTCCAAGCCGGCCAATGGCTGCTGCTCGCCGAGGCCGAACGCTGGGCCGAAGGTCGCTACCTGGCCGTGGACCTACTGGTCGTGGTGGAACGCCGACACGAAGCCCGCGGCGGCGAAATCGACCGCGCCGCAGCCATCTTCGGCTACCAGTCCCTGAAGGCCGACGCCGACGGCAGCATCTGGTGGACCGGCGTCCTCGAAGATTCCGTCAAACACACCGTCGGCGTCTCCAAGGACCTCCGCGAAGGTATCCGGCTCTCCATCGAAATCATCGCCAACGAGGTGGTGCGGCGGCGCCGCGAGCGTGAGCTCACGATGGACGGCATCGACGGCAACGAACTCGCCAAACACTCGCTGCGGTTCCTGTATCGAATCCTGTTCCTGCTGTACGCGGAGGCGTCGCCGGAGATGCAGGTGCTGCCGACCGGAGCCGCCGAATACGAAGAGGGGTACGGACTCGACCGGCTGCGCGAACTCACCCTCACCGAACTGGTCTCCCACCGCGCCCGCAACGGGACGCATCTGTACGACTCGCTGAAGAAGCTGTTCGACCTAGTTGATCGCGGCCATGCCCCCGCCGTGCGGGAGAACGTTCTCGACGATCCGGCGCCAGGTCTCGAATTCAACCCGCTGCGCGCGGACCTGTTCTCCCCCAAGGCAACCGCGCTCATCGACGAGGTGGGCCTCGGCAACGAAGCCACCCAACGCGTGCTGGAACACCTGCTGCTCACGAAGGAGTCGAAAGGCCGCAAAGGCGGCGACCGCGGTTTCATCAGCTACGCCGAACTCGGCATCAACCAGCTGGGGGCGGTGTATGAGGGGCTGATGTCTTACACCGGGTTCTTCGCGGAGGAGGACCTGTACGAGGTCGCCAAGAACGGTGATCCCGAGAAGGGTTCGTGGGTAGTTCCCGTCGGCCGCGCTGACCACCTCTCCGAATCCGATTTCGTCCGCGCTGAAGATCCGGATACGCATGAGCTGAAGCCGGTGATCCACCGCGAGGGCACCTTTGTCTTCCGCCTCGCCGGCCGCGAGCGCCAGCAGTCGGCGTCGTACTACACGCCCGAGGTATTGACGAAGTTCGTTGTGTCTCAGGCATTGGAGGAACTCCTCGACCAGAACGACACTCGTACCACTGCCGACGGGATCCTTCAGCTCACCATCTGCGAACCGGCGCTCGGGTCCGGCGCATTCGCCATCGAGGCCGTCCGACAGCTTGCGGGTGAATATCTCACGCGGAAGCAGGAAGAGCTTGGGGAGCTGATCGAGGCGGATCAGTATCCGGTTGAGCTGCAGAAGGTGAAGGCGCACATCGCTCTTCACCAGGTGTACGGAGTCGACCTCAATGCGACCGCTGTCGAGCTGGCCGAAATCTCGCTGTGGTTGGACACGATGGTCGCCGGTCTGCAGGCTCCCTGGTTCGGCCTGCACCTGCGCCGAGGGAACTCGTTGATCGGCGCCCGTCGCGCGGTCTACATGCCGAACGAACTCGCCAAGAAGGCATGGCTCAAGACCGTCCCCAAGGACGTTCCGCTCGGCACCGAGGTCGGGGCGGGCATCCACCACTTCCTACTCCCATCCGAGGGGTGGGGTGCCGTGGTCGACACCAGCGAAGCCAAGACCTACGCACCCGACCAACGCGAAGCCCTTCGGCTGTGGCGCAACGAGATTCGCAAGTCACCCGCAAAGGATCAAGTCGCGAGGTTGCAGGGCCTGGCGCAACGGGTGGAGACGCTATGGGAATTCGCGCAACGCCGCCTGACCATCGCCGAATCCGAAATCCGCCGCGACATCCAGCTATGGGGTTCCGAGCCCACGCCCCACACGCCAGCCGTCACTCGGGAACAGATCGAAACCGTCCTCAACGACCCCGACGGAGTCTTCCAACGCCTGCGCCGAGCAATGGACGCCTGGTGCGCCCTGTGGTCCTGGCCGCTCACCACCGAGATCGCCCCGCCCTCGTGGGACTCCTGGATCGGCGGATTGGAAGCCATCCTCGGCCAGATCCCCCACGGCAAGACCTCGAATGTGCCCAAGCACAAGGCACCGTCCGCAAACCAGATGAACTTCGTCGGCGACCTCGACTGGAACGGCCTCGACGAATCCGAAGAAGTGGATCTCTCCTTCGCCGGCGCCCGGCCGATCGCAACCGCGCTCGATCGCTACCAGTGGCTCAAAGTCGCTGATGGCATCTCCAAGCGGGACGGCTACTTCCATTGGGAACTGGACTTCGCGCCCGTGTTTGCGCGAGGTGGTTTCGATCTTCAGGTCGGTAATCCGCCCTGGGTGCGGCCTGACTGGGATGAGGCCGGGGTATTGGCCGAGCATGATCCGTGGTGGCAGTTGGCGCACAAACCATCGGAGGCGGAGAAGCAGCGGAAGGCCGAGGAAGCGCTGACAATTCCAGCGGTCCGTCAGATGTTTCTGGACGAGAGGGCTGCCCAAGCCGCACAGAGTGCTCACCTAGGATCGCCGGTTGACCGTCCGGTGCTTGATGGACTACGTCCTGACCTCTATCGGTGTTTCATGGAGCGCACCTGGCGGTCCGCGAGCGCTGAGGGCATCGTCTCCCTGATTCATCCAGAGAGCCATTTCACCGAAGCCCGGGCCCAAGAACTTCGACGTTCCACGTACCGGCACCTGAAGCGCCACTGGCAGTTTCGCAATGAGTTCAAACTCTTCTCTGAGATCAACAACACCCGCCAGTACGGCGTTCACGTCTATGGCGCCGACTCTCCCGTACGGTTCCTCCAGGGCTCCGCTTTGTACCACCCTGACGTTCCCGCCCGGTCACTCATGGCAAGTGAGTCCGGTCATGCCCCCGCTGATATCGCGCCCGGCGTGAAAGACCCGGAAGGCAACTGGGACGTGCGCCCCCACCCGGAACGCATCATCGAGGTCACCGAGACCGAGCTCGCCGCCTGGGCAGCACTCGTCGACGAACCAGGCACAGCCGCCGAGACCGCGCGCATGTTGTATCCGGTCAACCGGGCAAGCGCCGCCGTGCTCGACAAGATCGCCGCCGCACCACGACTCGGTGATATCAAGTTCGATTGGACCTCCGGATGGAACGAGACGACTGACCGCAAACTCGGCTATTTCGAGTCGCGTTCGGCCGTCCCCACAACCTGGCAGGAGACGATCCTCCAGGGCCCACACCTCACCGTCGCCACCCCGATCTACCAACAGGGCAACCCGACGATGCGCAGCAACGTCGACTACTCCCTCATCGATCTGGAGTCGATCCCGGAAACGTTCATCCCGAGAACCAACTACCAGGTCGCCCGCCCCCTCCCCGACTACCTGGCCGCCTACCCGAAGTGGAACAACGAGCCCAGCTCGACCTACTTCCGGCTCGCCTGGCGTCGCATGGCTGATCCCGCCACCGTACGGACACTGCACAGCGCCATCATCCCACCCGGCCCATGCCACGTCGATCTTCTCCGCAGCGCGGCCTTCCCAACATTTGCGGATCTCGTTGTGACCAGCGGAATCTGGTCGTCAATTGTCGCCGACTTTTTCGTCAAGGTGGCCGGCATGTCTGAGTTGAAGGCCGCCAGTGTCGGCCGAATCCCCCTCATACGCAACCATCCACTGGAACCCCATCTCATCCTCCGCACGCTCCGCCTCAACTGCATGGTCCGCGAATACGCCCCACTCTGGGAGGGGCTGTACTCAGACGAATGGCAGCAAGATTCCTGGATCCCCAACATCGGCACCGCCTACCCCAGCAAGGGAAACCTTGGGGATGTCGAAAACAAGTGGGCCTGGCAAACCCCCCTCCGCAAACCCGCTGACCGCCGGCAAGCTCAGGTAGAAATCGACGCCATAGTGGCCATTATGCTCGGCATAACCGCCGAAGAACTTCTAACCATCTACCGAACCCAATTCCCCGTCCTACAAAAATACGAACGCGAAGCCCTCTACGACGCCAACGGCCGCCAACTTCCCACCAAACTAGCCTCCGAATATTGTAACAAGGGCAACCTCAACTACTCCGAACTGACCGTCGCCGGCATCACCTACGCCGAACCGTTCGTCGGCGTCGACCGCGAGCGCGACATGCAACTCGCCCATAAGTACTTCTCTGCCATATCGCCTGTTACAGAATGACCCGAGCGACCGTATCCGATTGAGATTCCGACTGGCCCGAGAGCCATGGTTGCCAGCGATCTCACGAGCTATTCACAATCAGTTCCAGCGACCCAGAGATACGCGCAGCGCGGGGCTGTCGTGAAAGTTTTCAAGTGAAGGAGATTGAGGAGTTAATGAATATATCGCACGACCGCGTCGCGGAGATGATTGGAGAAATATTTCGCACACCGCCGCGCGCTATTGACGAAGGCTATGAATTCCGCATCGATAGGCACGAAACTCTGCTAAATCTCAGTCATGAACGCCTGACTGAAACGCTTGCCCACGTACAGTCCTACAAGAAGGTTGACGAGACTGCCGTAGTCCTTGGAAAGAGTTTCGAAGTCCTCCTTAGGCGAGATAGCTCGATTAATACACGACACTTGCTTCGACCTGGACGAGAGGCCCTGACTGTCTCCGATGACCAACAAGGGATATCATATACAGTTAGCCTGGCAAGCGACGCGTATCTCATATTTCTGCTGCTAAACATTCCAGAAGGCGCTAACCTTCGAAACCTTCGAACTTCCGCCTTACCGTTGTATATGTTCATGGATCGACTTCACCGGCAAGAGAATCCACCGACTGACATTTTGGAGGTACTTGGGCGGTATCTGCAGATTATGACATTGAGGCTGGAATCGAAGTCAGCGACACCATCTGATAAATGGCAGCGGTATGCCGATGCATTCTTTTTTCAACTTGGATACAACCTCGATGTGGCAATAACCCAGGAGCGTTACGTCGAAGAGCTTATACGCCCGTCCCGGATTTCCCGCCTGCGACGTTCCACCATTAACGACTTGGATGCGCCGCGACGGTACTATGTTCCAGACTTGGTCTATCACTATCAACTCGGAGTTTCGGTCGAAAGCCCGATGCTTGAGTATATCTCATATTACCATGTTGCCGAGCACTGGTTTGAGTCTGTTTTCGAGGAAGATTTGGTTGCGAAACTGCAGGCTCAGATTACTGGTCCCAACTTCTCATACAAGCGAACGGCAGACATGCGGCGTGTAATTCGCACTGTAACGAAGGCGGTGCAGCTTCGAAAAGAAGAACTCATCATTAGCGAAGAGGTCGCATTGAAGCTTACGTTACAGCGCTACCTAGATTTGGGGACACTAATGTCGGACCTTGACGAGTTCGAAAGCGGACTTGTTCAATATTACGCAGATAATACAGTGGATTTCTGCGAAGGAGACCTCGTTGACCTCGCCGGATCCGACTCCTTGACTGTATTTGCCGCACTAGCTAGGAGAATATATAAGACTAGGAACGCGCTAGTTCACAGTAAAGACGGATCCAAGGCAAAGTTCGTTCCATTCTCGCATGATAAACAATTGATACGAGAGGTGACATTGATTCGATTCATCGCAGAGCAGATAATAGTGTCAAGTTCCACGTTACCTTCCTGAATATTAACTGGCCCGCTGACCGCTGGCAGCCTGGGTCGACCTCAACCTATTCGATGATAGTGTCGAGCATTTGGCGGCCGTGGATATGTAAGGCGCAGAAATGCTAACTTGCACTGGAGCTTGCAGGAGTAGTGCAGCAGCATCGAAGCGCCTTTCACTCGTCGCCGAGCCGTCCTTTCGCTCGTCACCGAGCCGTCTGTGGACCGTGTCCATTCATTCGGAGTACTTCGCGCCAAGGTGATGATGCCTGAGCCGCTGCGTTTCCCATTTGCCGACCGCTTCCAGCGAACACCCGAACCAGATGAGCACACTCAATCCGACTGTCCGCAAGGCTATACAGGGCGCGGCGACCTCAAGTCCAGTTCAATTCACGGTCGTCATCTCTCGGCGTTCTGCCCTCCGCTGAGTACCGTCAAAGTACGGGTTCATGCGGGCTCCTGGTCGTGTCTGACGCGACAACACAACAATGCTGAAAGCAGCCATGTGGTCCAGCCGAACGACAATAGCTGTCAATAGTAATCCACCGTTGCCATTGCCTCCGCCGAAGTCGTGAACAGATTGCCTGTCTGCTGCATCAGCGGGTGCGTCGTCGCCTTCGGTTTGCCCTCCGCCGTGAGATATTCCGCATTGAACCACACCTGCTCAACCTCGCCGACCGTGATGCCGTGGTCACCGTTCAGATCGATTCGCGCCACCACTCGGCAACTCAGCGAACCGATCCCGGAGGGCACTATCGGTCCGTAAGACGACGCGTCGTAGTCCAACTCTAGGCCGCACGATGCCAACTTCTCGACCGGATCCACCACCGGGAACTTCGAATAACGCGCACCCAGTTTCCACACCGATTCCAGTTGCTCGATAGTCGGGACTGTCACCGTGAATCCGTCGGCAGCTAACAAGTTCTCGTACGTCCGCCACTGCTTGAGCACCGCTAGCGCCACCTGCTGTGGCTTCGTGGACACCGATGTCAGATTGGAAACGGGAATCAGGTTGGCGTTGCCGTTTTCGTCCGTCGTGCCGATCAGGTAGGCGATCCGCGGCGCAAGTAGCCGGTGTGCCACATCGACCGAATCTGCCATCGTTTACCTTGTCGTATCCATCGCGAACGATCGGATGGCTTCCTGCATCGTCCGCCCGTCGGGACCGGTTGCAGCTGGGTGAGCCGCCAGATCGCTCTGTATCGCTCGGAGTGCGGCGTGAAATTGCGGCAGACTCTGAACCACTGGGACTTTCAGTGCGGGCAGCAAAGTATCGAAAGCTGCGCGCGGGCCTTCGAGGTGTAGCCGCGCCCGTGCCAGATTCGTCTGGGCCAGGGTGAGGGTGACCGGCCAGGACGAGTCGAAGTTCGGTCCATAGCAACCGATCACAGCCTCCGCTTCCCGTTCGGTATTCGTCCAATCGTGCAGGCTCGCGAAAGTCGTTGCGTCGTAGTAGTGCTGGCGCGCGGACGAGAAAGTGAAGATCGGACCGAGATCGGCCAACTCACTTACGTCGGACAAGCGTTCCCGTTGAATTCGACCCGCATACAGCGCCGCCAATGCCGGTTCACGATTGCCGCACTGCGCATGAGCGCGCGCTTCGAGGCCGCCCGACCGTAGACTGGCGACACCGTACTTGGCGCCGGCCCTGTCGGTCTCGCGCAAGACCTGCTCGGGTCGACCCCACCAAGAGGTAATCATCGCCCGAGTGCAGTACACCCACGCCAGCAGCGAGCGGTTGCCGGCGAGTTCGGCGAACCAGGCCGCGGCCCGCGTCTGCGTCATCGCTGCCTGTGGCTCAGCGAGATCGTGGGAAACCGATGCCAGTAATACGCAGGTGGCCGAAAACAGGACGTACAGATCACGAAGATCGGCGACGCGGCCCGTCCGGTGGATCGCTGCTGCGATCTGGTCACGCAGAGCCGTGAGCCGAACAAAGATCCGCGACACATCCGGATCGATCGCATAATCCGACGCCAGCCGGTACAGGTCTGCGGCCGCATCGTGAAGCAGATCCGGATCGACGGGCGGGCGCTCCATCGTGCTCATCAACTCCGCAGACTCCCGCGCGGCGTTGTTCACCATGCCAGCGACGTGACCGGACATTGCGGAAATGCCGAACACGCGCAGCGCTTCTCGACGGTTCGTGGGATCACCTCCATCGCGCAAATGAATTCCTGGTTCCACGCCGACGTGACCATCAGGAACGACGTCGGCAACGGCGAACCCGCCCCCGCTTCGGGAGCGGAAGTCCGACGCGACCGCAGGGGTAGATGTGTCACCTGGAGGACCACCGTCAGCTCCGGAATTCCGTCCCCTCCAGACGGACCTTCCTCCTTTTATCAACTGATCGAAGCGCGCCTTCTGCTCATCATCGAGCCTCATGCACGCGGTGTCCATGCATTCGGCGTACTTCGTGCCCAATGTGATGTTGGCACCTCTGCGTTCCCATTTGCCGACCGCTTCCAGCGAACACCCGATCCGGTCCGCGAACTGAATCTGCGTGTCTCGCAATGCTGTACGCAGCGCGGCGACCTCGAGGCCGGTCCACTTGACGATCGTCATCTCTCGGCGTTCTCCCCTCCGCTGTAGTACCGCCAGGGTACGGGCTCAGTACGGGTTCGGTGCGTCGTTCCGACGCGGCGACACGGCAAAGCTGGAAGCAACCAATTACCGCACAGGCGCACGCTCGACATTCGCCCCGACAGATTCCGGAGCCGACCGCAATGCCTACACCCGCCACGAGTGCCCGTGGACCGATCGACGCGGAGCCGACCCCGACCGGCGGCCACCCGGTCGAGGAGTGCATGCGTCAGGACCGCCCGAAACTTCCCCGGCGCACGCATAACAGGTCGATGGCGGCCACCCTACGCCTGTGGCACACCCGCAACCGCGACCTCCTCGAACGCGTCGCCGCCGGCCTCCGCCACCTCGATCCTCCGGCGGCCTGCCGAAACACCGAACCCATCCGCGGACGAGCCCACGCCATCAATGTCATGGCCGACCACGCCAAGCACGGCTGCCCCCGATTCCGGCTCGCCGCACAGTACATCGAGGCCACACAGTGACCACCGCTCGATCTCAAAACAACGAAGGGACAAGCGCTTTGACAATCCTTGACCAGCCGATGCCCGCATTTCACGTCGGTGTGTTCACGACACCGGAGCCATTCGGGCTACCCGTCACTGATCACCACCGCGTCCCGGCCATGACCACCACGCTCGCCCATTCGATCATGCAACGCCATATCGACTGCCCCATCACCGTCTGCCCGATCAAACAGCAAGCCAAAGCCCACCTCGTCGCCGCCAAACGCATGATCCCCGCCAACCGGCCGCACATGGGCTACTGACCGACGCCACGGAGGAAATCGTGCACGACCAACTCCCCCGCCGTGAACCCAGACGCACCCAAATTCCACGCCCCCGTTACCGATTGCCCCAGCCACCCACCCCGAGCATCGCCGCACTGACGCGATTCGCTGACGCCCTGCGCGACTGGCGCCCCCGCACAGAGAGCCGACGGACACGATGACCGCCCGCCATATCAACCCGGACACCGCGCGCCTGCGGTTCCTGATGGCACGCGCCCGCCGCGCCGGCTACCAACTCATCGCCCAACCCAAACAGAGCAACCGCTGGGTTTTGGTCGACGTCGACGATGGCGAACACCTCTTCGAAACCGCTTCCCTGGCCGAGGTCGAACGGTACTTGAGCGAGTAGCGATCACGATGCGCTATGTCGAGGCGATCCGAAAAGTGTTCCACCACATCGATGAACTGAAAGGATAGCGACCATGGACGAAGCCCTGATCGAGCGACTCACCACAGAAGCTTCGACCGACGGCATACAGCAACTCGTTGTGGGCGCCGTCATTCACCACGACGGCAAAGTCCTCCTGCTGCAACGCCCCGAAGACGATTTCATGGGCGGCATCTGGGAACTGCCGAGCGGCAAGGTCGAAACCGGCGAAACACTCACCCAAGCCCTGATCCGCGAGGTCACAGAAGAAACCGGGCTCAGTGTCACCACTGTGCGCACCTTCCTCGGCAGCTTCGACTACCGATCCTGCAGCGGGAAACCATCGCGCCAATTCAACTTCGCCGTCGACGTCGAAAAACCCGAACCCGTGCAGCTGCAAGAACACGACGCCTACGCCTGGACCGCGCTCACCGAGGATCCACCCGTCACCGACGCTGTGCGGCAGGTACTCGACGCCTACCAAGCGGCATGGGACGAAAGCCGGCGGGCCGCCAGTGCGCGGGTGGCGGCCCCGGCCATCCGCTTTGGGAGCGGAACCCCGACGTAGCCAAAGGGTAGATGTGCCGCCCGGGTCGGCGACTCCGGAAGACCGTGTCCTCCAGGCGGACTCCCGCGCCGATCGACCGTCTCGAAGCGCCCTGGTGACCAGTCGAAGCCGATCACCGCGCGGCCGATCAGCTGCGTGTTCACGCGTCGGTCGGCACACGCGATCATGATGGACGGACGGACCGCTGATCGCCTAGCATCGCACTGTGACTGATAGTGGGGGGAACATTCCAGGTCCTGGCCAGGGGTTTTCGGTTATCCCGGAACAGGTGCGTGATGTCGGGATCTACATCTACGGCTTGGCCGACACCCTGTCCGGAGCTCTGAGTTCCGCGGCCGGGGAAGTCACCGAACTGCTCAACGGCAGCTGGACCGGCGACTACGCCGACGAATTCTCCGAGGGCTGGACCGAGGTCCACGACGGCGGACGGCAGATCTTCGCGGCACTGACCACCATGGCGGAAAAGCTTGGAGTCACAGCCGAAACTTTCCAGTCGGTGGACGCGAACAGTGCTGCGGCGCTGGATATCCCGAAGTTGAACTGGACGTAGTCCGGTGGCTTCGCAGTTCTCGGTCGACCTCGAACACCTCGACCAGATCGTATCCCGACTGTCCGGTCTGGCCGGCTTCATTGCTGACCATGTCGCCGATATCGAACACCGTGTCGCAGCCCTCCAGGGCACTGGCTGGGAGGGTGTGGCCGCCCGCGCCTATGACGACGCTCACCGCGAATGGATCAGTGGCGCAAAAGAACTCGTCGAAGGCGTCAAGGACATGAGCGACGCTGCCAGACAAGCCCACACTGCGTACAGCACGGCAGTGGAACTCAACGGGCGGATGTTACGGAGCGGGCAACCGTGATCGTCGACTGGCAGGTCTACTACGACGCCGCCAAGAAATGTCGCGACCTGGCCGACGAACTGCGTAAGGCCGACAAACCTGTCCACGACGCGATCAAGGGCGACTGCCTAGGCATGGCCGGCGACGCCCCTGGCTGCGCGGACTGGGGCAAGGCCTACGACACAGCTGCCAGACAAACGCTGCAGGCCAGCGCGAGCCTTGCCAATGCGCTGACCAACTACGGTGCGGTCTTGTACGCGATGGGCCACAACTACGGGGTCGCCAACAAATCCAATCCCGCCCCGCCACAACCTGATGTCACTCAGGTCGGCGAATACAAGGTCTCCCTCCCGTCTTCCGTAGCTCCCAATGGCCCCGGCCTCGACGATCACGGTGCGGTCAAGGAATTCTTCGACAAGCTGCTGACCAAGGTGCTCAACACCTTCGGGAAGCTCCCCAACGGCGATAAAAACAAGCTCGACAAGGCCCACACCGTCTGGGACACCTTCGCCAAGCACGCCACCGTCACCGGCGCCGCCGCCGGTATCTCAGGAATCTCGGCGATGTTCGACGGGATGGACGACGCCACCAACCGGGGTCTGCTGCAGGACCATTTCGCCACCCTGAAAACCAGCGCTGACACCGTCGCCACCTCCGCCCAGCAGATGGCTGCTCCCGTCGCGGACTATCGTGACGCCACGGTGGCGCTCGCCAGCGACACCAGTAGCAAGATCAACACCCTCGAACTGACCATCGCGATCACTGCGATCGCCGGTGGTCTGCTGGCTCTGTTCAGCGCTGGTACCTCCGCGGTCGCCGCGACTGCGGCCATCGACGCCGATGTCGTCACCACCATGGAGGCCATTCAGGCCGCCTACCAAGCCAGCCGGATGAAGACCGTGATCGGCCTGGCGGCCCTCGCCGCCGGGGCCACCGGCACCATCGACGCCTTCCACGCCCTGCCCACGATCGACCTGGACAAGGCCGCCACCAACCTCGCCACCATCATCGCGATGAAGGTCATCGTCGCCGCGGACGGCGCGATGACCGTGGCGACCAAATACGAAGATCTGCCGCAGGCTCCGGGCATTCCACTCGGCGGCCTCACCGATGAATCCGAGGAGTACATCAAGGGGAAGCATGTTCGGGGCGGCGACAACGTCACGCCCGACAAGAGCACTTTCCCCGAGGGTACCGACCTCGATGCACTGGCTGAGGCCGCGGAGAACGTCACAGCTCGCGGACCGAACGATTACGGCAACTACGAACGCGAGGTGGATGCCGGTCACCCGGTCGGAAACAGGTCGCAGAACAACGGCGGCCAACCGACAAACAAGTACAAGGTGATCACGGACAGGTGGGGTACCGTCATAAACATGTTCCCCGAATAAGGAGGATGCGTTGGGAATAACGATCAGCGTGCAGAACATGAACCACAACGAGACAGAGTCATTCTTCGGCGCTGTCGCCGACACGCTCTCGGATATAGTCTTGGATTCACCCACGGGTCCGATGATGCGCGGAATTCATAAATACGCCGACACCATGTTCAATTCATACCAGTTGAAATTCTTTCTGGAGGAGCTGGATTCCGCGAATCCGCAGAGCGACGCGGAGCGAGAACTTTTCTCCGTCCTGCGGCGAGCATCGGAATCGGCGATCCGGCAGCAGGGTTACCTGTGGTTCAGTGGTGACTGAGAGGTGCCGACCCTCGCCGTGCGGGAGTCGACTTGAAGGGCGTTCGGTTGAGCGAATTCCGGGTCGATAACATCTACCGGGTGAGCTTTCGCCCGAATCCGATTATTGTCGGCAGAACTGGCGACAAATTCTCGGTCGGAGATCAGGTCGAGCTACTCAAAGGAGATGAGTCAACCGTTCAGGGCGTTCTGGTGGGTATTGAGATTCACCGCTCCCCTTCCGGCCAGTACTCGTTTGCGTTTTCCCGAGAAATATCCGAACGAGCAGAACCCGGGGACGTAATACGCACATTGTAGCCGGCGAATCGATCACAACCAGCCCGAATCCGGTTCCACTCGGTGCAGATCTGCTCCACAATCGAACCGCCCGAGTCGCAACGGCATTCGGTCGCGAGCCAGGACAGACGCCGTTGTCTGCCGACGCAACCAAGAAGTCTGAAGTCGAGGGATTCAGCGTCACCTGCCGGCAACCAACGCGGCCGGTGCGGCACCGCTACACGGCGTCGAGCCGGGGTGCCAGCCGGGGCTGGACCGGGACGGCGACGGGGGCGCGCGCGAGCGGTAGGACGGACCGATCCAATTGTCGTCATATGGCGACACCTGGCGCTGTCGCCATATGACGACAGCGACTGTGCATCGACTCTATGATCCCGAGGACGACCACCAGGTGCACGTCGTGAAAAATAGCCGCGCGACAAGGCCCCCGATCCCACGGCCGCGTGTTACTACCAGCATGTGAAACGAAGGTGCACAACGGTTCTCACACCGCGACAGCACATGGGCGGTGGGACGGGCACGCGGGGACTTGCTACACGGGCTGATCTCGGGCCGGCACAACCTTCTCACAGTCCGCCCGTGTCGAGGAACCATGGTTGCGCGATCACCGCTACCACCCATCTGCGATGAGGTACCTTTTCTACAGTGCAACAACAGGTTTCGAGCCGGTGGGGGTTAGCGTGCACAATCGTAGTGATGCCGAGAGCCGAGCACAGATCGTGCGGTACTGGCGCGCCGTGGAGTACTTCAGCCCACCGAAAGTCGAAGCGGTCGACCCCAAGAACGACGTTCGAGCAGTCAGCAAGGGACGCCCGCTTCCGTGGGAGGCGGGGGTGCTGGCGACCCCGCGCAAGGACCGAATTTGGCGACACACCGTGTACGCCGGAATCTTCGAAACGCGCAAGGTGCGCGAGGTGCTCCAGGAAGCGCTGCGCGCGCCCGAATCCGAGCACGATCTCGACGGCCGGGTCAAAGGTACGAGTGCGCTGCTGAGTTTCGGAGTCGACGAAGCAGGCCATCTGATCAAAGAAAGCATCACGTTGTCCTCGTGTGCGTGGGCAGTGAGCCGAACTCTCACCCCTGGCCCGGACGACGATGCGTGGCTCGACGGCTTCGACGACGACCAGGAGAAGCTGCTGGGCTATCTCTTCGAAATCGGTGACGGCCGCATTCCGATCAGTTCGACGTCAGAAACTACCGGCCGCGGACTCGGTTTGGTCGCCGGCACAGCAGCACGGGTTGCGCTCGATGTCGCAACCGGCGGAATCTCGGCGCTACCGTCCGTGGTCGGCACAATCGCCGCACCGACGGTCGGCCCGATCGCCGCGAAGGTGATCGAGAAGATCGGCGATTCGCTCGCCAAGGACGCGAACGACACCATCAACGCGACCGTCAAACCGAAGCTGAGCAGGAACGGGAAAGACACGGAACCTGAAAGCCCCGAGGGTGATGACAGCTCAGCCCCGACCGGGCTCGGCACCAAAGTGCTCACCGTCGACGACCTTGCCGCGATCACCCGATGGGTTGCAGAGACGCTGGGGCTGGCAGAAGCGCTGGAGCCGAGGAACATTCGTGTCAAGAGCCGCCAGATCCCATTGCGCACAGCGGACGATGCGGCGGGCGATGAGTTCCTGAACAGTTTCTACGCCCCGGACCTCGAACTGGTCGCAAACTCACTGGCCGCCGGAGACGCTGGAAAAGCACTCACCGATTATCTCCGCGACGACGAATCGATCGATATGGCACAACGTGTCGACCTGCGGAGATCGCCGGCAACGGTGTTGCGTACGCTGGCGCCGGACGCCATGCCCCTCGGGCGCTGGCCTTCCCCGCCGACCGAGCCACTGGCATTGAGCCAGCAATTCGCCATAAACGAGATCTTCAACAGCCTTGCTGATCCAGCCGCTCGTGGCTTGTACGCGGTCAACGGACCGCCCGGAACAGGTAAGACGACAATGCTCCGGGATCTGATCGCCGCGATCGTCGTGGCGCGAGCGACCAGGTTGGCACGGTTGAAGTCCGCATCCGAAGTGTTCCAGAAGACGCCCCTGGCATGGACGACCGAGGAAACCGTCAAGAAGTACCATCGGAAGCTGCATCCGCTGCGTGCCGATCTGACCGGCTTCGAGATTGTGGTCGCGTCTTCCAACAACGGCGCCGTAGAGAACATCACACTAGAGGTACCAGCGTCGAAAACTATTGATCTGGAGACGTTCCCGGACGCCGACTACTTGGCCGGCCCCGCCACAATCCTGACGGGAACCTCCTGCTGGGGCGCAGTCGCCGCCCGATTGGGCCGGCGAAGTTTTCGGCAAGATTTCGTGGATCGGTTCTGGTGGGGGACGGACAAGCGGAGTAAGAACCGGGAGGAACCCTCCGAGCTGGTCGGGCTGCATCAGATCCTGATGGATCTCGAGCATTCCGTCTCAGTGGAGTCAGACTCGAATCTGCCGACATGGAACGAGGCCGTCGACCGGTTCAATGCCGCGCTCGAGAGCGTGAAACAGCTTGCGCAGCAACGTCAACGCATCGCCGACATCCTCATTCGCGAGTCCGAGTCGGATCCTCGACTCATCGCACTGCGCAATGACGCGCAGGGACACCATGATTACGTCGCCCGTCTTCGCCAGTATCGCGACGAACTGCAACGGCTCGCCGACAACACCCAGGCAGAACGTAGACGAGCCGAAGCGGAGCTCAGCAATGCGCTCGAAGCGCGGGATGCCGCGGCCAACGGTGTGGCGTGCGCCAACACAAAGGTTCAATTTGCCAGTGCGCAGTTGAATACACATCTCGCGGGAAAGCCGGGGAGGCTCCGACGATTCTGGTCACGCAATGCTTTGGACGAGTGGAACAAGGAAGCGAGTCCATTCAAAGAAGCACTGGCGATCGCCGACGCCGCACTGTCGAGCGCCGAGGCGCACTTCGATGCTGCCGAGGCCGCGTTGACCGCACGAAGGCGAACCCTCAGCACTAAGATTCAGACGGAACGCCAATACTGCCAACAACTTTCGCAATGCGACCGAAACATCGAGCGCTCAACCGAGAACGCTCGCTCGGCGGACAGAGCGGTGTCCGATCGAGAAGCACGGCTCCGTCGAGACGCCGACCTTCTGGATGAGGCGCGGCGCCGGTGGCCCCGCTCTGTGCCGGGAGCGGAATGGACAGCCGATCCGGACGATCGCGGCGCGATGGAGTATCGGGAAACGTCCTCGCCGTGGATGGATGCCGAATTCGCCGACGCGCGGTCACGAGCCTTCCTCGCTGCGTTGGACTTGCATCGCGCAGCGCTCACCACTCAGCCGGCCCGCGCACGGCGCAATCTCCTGGCAGCGATGGATGTTGTCAGCGGTGCCGCACCATCCGATCTGCGACCCGCGATCAAGCTCGCCGCGTGGCAGATGATTTTCTTCGTGGTGCCGGTGATTTCGACAACCTTTGCCTCGATGTCGCGCATGTTCACCTCCCTCGGACGCGAGTCGTTGGGCTGGCTTTTCATCGACGAGGCAGGTCAAGCCGCGCCGCAGGCAGCGGTCGGTGCGCTCTGGCGATCACAACGCGCGGTGATGGTCGGAGATCCGCTCCAACTGGAACCGGTCGTGAATCTGCCCTGGTCGGGGCAGAAGCGCCTGTGTCGACACTTCGGAGTCGACCCGCAATGGACACCGCAGAACACGTCGGTCCAGTCACTCGCGGACCGAATCAATCGATTCGGCACCTGGATTCCCAACACCGGCGATGCCGGGTATACCTGGGTCGGGTCACCGCTTCGGGTACACCGGCGCTGCGATCGGCTCATGTTCGAGGTCAGCAACGAGATCGCGTACGACGGTCTGATGGTTTACGGCGTCACCGAACGCAAGCCGTTCGAATTGCTCACGCAGAATACGTGGCTCGACGTCGGCGCTCGACCGAGCGGTAGTAAATGGAATCCGTTGGAGGGTCGGTATGTCGATGCCACGCTGAACAGAATTGTCGAGCGGATCTCCCGTCAAATGGACCACGAACTCGCCGACGCGGGCCTGAAACTGCCCGAATGGGCGGTCGACGATACGGAGCGCGCCGATGAGTTGGCCCGGCGCCTCGCTTCGGCCGTATTCATCGTCAGCCCGTTCCGTGACATTGCGCAAACGCTACAGAAGTCGGTGGCCAAAAGCTTTCCCAAGGGAGCGGACCGTGTCGGCACGGTCCACACCACCCAGGGGAAAGAGGCCGACATCGTGATCTTGGTGCTGGGCACCGCAGCCGATCAGGACGGATCGCGCACGTGGGCCGCAAAGACGCCCAACCTGTTGAATGTGGCTGTCACCCGCGCCCGTCGGCGGCTCGTCGTTGTCGGCGACTTCCAGAAGTGGTCGCATCACCGCAACTTTCACGTCCTCGCGCAGCACGGAAGGCGCGGGACAGGCGGCCTCTTGACTGTTATCGATACTTCGAAGGAGTGGCGCCTGAGGTAGCAGCCCCGAATCCGGTTCCACTCGGTGAGGAGGAGCGCCCGTCCGATGGCAGATCTGCACGAACGGGAACAACACATCGGCGCACACGCGAAGCCTGACCTCACGCCGATGGCCCGCGCCCGCCGCGCCGGCTACCAACTCATCGCCGAACCCAACCAGAGCAACCGCTGGGTATTGGTCGACATCGACGCCGGCGAACGCCTCTTCGAATACCCGTCCCTGGCCGAAATCGACCGGTACTCGAGCGAACAGCCGAGGTCAGGGTGATGCTCCACCACCACCGACATCCACGCCGATTCGCATTTTCGATCTTGCGCGGGATCTGCACCCCGCCCCAGTCCGGCGCCAGCTAATAGGTGGTGTAACGCTCGTCACACTCCTCCGCTACACCCCGAGTCACCGCCACCGATTCGACGTCACGGCGCGTGGACGTTGTGGTGGCTCTGCGTGGTCACCCTGGGCGTCTACTACTTCATCTGGTATCGCCGCACCGGATTGGAGCTGACGGCATTCACCGACAGGCCACATGCGGCATGGGCGCAGTGGTGGGCGCAGCTGATCCCGATCTATAACCTGATCGGGCTTCATCGAATGGCGAAGCTACTCAACGACGCTCACACGCAGGTTGGATCCGATGTGCGTGTGTCGCCCTTCGTGACGTGGTTCTGGGCGCCCGCATGGTTCGCGTCGCAGACGCGGTATCTGCAGCGCCGGATCAATGTCCTCGCCGAAATCCAACAAGCGAAAATGACTCGATGAGACGCCGTTGTCTGCCAACGCAACCAAGAAGTCTGAAGGCGAGGGATTGAACGTCGCCTGAGGGCAGCCAACGCGGCCGGTGCGGCAACCGCTACGGCGGCGAGGTTGGTACCGGCTGGGGCCGGACCGGGGCAGCGACGGGATCGCGTGCGAGCGGTAGGCCGGACCGATCCCATTGTCGTCATACGGCGACACTTGGCGATTTCGCCATATAGCGACAGCGACCGTGCATCGTCCCGATGATCCCGCGGACGACCACCAGTTGCACGTGGTCCATGAGGTTCTGATCGACATCGACAACAGCGAGCACCTATTCGAATCCGCCTCTCTGACCAAAGTCGAACGGCATTCGCGCGACAGCGCTCGCGCTGGCCTGCTCCTGAGGTTGCGCTATCCGCCGGTCCAACCGCCGTAACGGTTTCGCCGTTCGAAGTACGCATCGTCGGCCGCAACGATGTCTTCATCGGTCATGGACGATCGCTGGGCGCTAGGCCCGACTGCGGCAGGATGAACCCGCTCGACCTGCTTCTTGATACGCGGATCGGCGGCGGCGATGAGCCGGTCAACCTTCACCTTGACCTCGGCACGCGCCTTGCGGTGGCAGTCGAGCAGAGCGCTGGTCAGCTGTGCACTGCTCCAGCGCATCGCACCGGGCGCGATCTGTAACGAGGTGATGTCGCCCTGTGCATCCAATTCGACCAAGACGCCCTGGGTTTCACCACGACCCCGGATTGCGGCCGCAGCCTCTGCCAACTGCTGACCGTTTCGACGAAGCTGCTCGAGGCTCTGCTGCAGTTGTTGTTCCCACGACTTGAAATCTGTCATGTCACCCCGCCGATCAGCGTTACGGCGTACTCCTCGACTTGGTTCCGAACCTAAGTTCTCTCGCTCACCGTCGTTCCTTTGGTCCGATCAACTCTCGGGATTGAAGTCGACCGCCCACTCCGATCCCAACTCCGCCCGCAAACGCTCCGCGAGCCGCTCGCCGTCCTCCCAGAAAAGGCGCCCGTCGGAGGGCGACTCGAATTGCGGGTTTCCAGGGTCATTCGCCAGGTCGTAGGTGGCGTCCCACCGATCCGCCCACTCGTTCAGAGCATGCGCAAGATCGACTGAGATCCCCAAGGACTCCGGAGATACGTTGTCATACATCCCGTTCCGGTAGGCCCAGGTCGGATAGCACTGAATCTCAGGACGAAGCCTCAGCTGCTGCATTGCGCTCCTTACGAAACGGGGTTGGCGCCCACGATGAACCCGTTACTCCCAACGGTAACAGCGATTTTCAGCATAGTGCCGTTGTGCATGATCTGGTAAATGGGGCGGTCGCGGCCCGAGACGCCAACTTTCTCCCCCTCCGTGACCGCCCGCATCACCAACTCAGGAATGTCTCCCTCGGGCACACCCTTGTTCGCGAAGTCTCCGGAATGGGAGAGGATGTGTTGAAGTCCTGCCCTCTTGTTGCCTTCTTCCAGGAAGATCACTTTTCCGTCCGCATCACGTCCGATCTGCACGATCTTGTCAGGGTCGAACTTGACCCCCTCTTGCTCCAGTTGCCGAATCATCTCGTCCCGCTCCGCCGCCGTCGTTGCGGGACCTGTCCGCGGCACAGGCGGTTTGCCACCCGGTCGAGGCAGCTTCGTCTTGGCGGACTCGACCCATTTCCGAATGCGCTCGAGCAGCGGCTTCATCCGCTCGATCAGCGGGGCAACTGCATCAGTGACAATCTTTGCTACCTTCCCGGCAAGATCAGCGATGATCGTGGCGACACGGCGAGCCTTCATTGCGACCCGCCCGGCGAGAGCCGAGTTTCCGACCCACTCGGACAACGATCCGGTAATCGGAGCAAGAATTGCGAAGCCTACCTCCCATGCGGCAGTTTCGATCGCGAATTCCTTGAGTTCATCGAGGATCTTGTGGTGTGCCTCGTCGAGGTAGTGAGCATAGTTTCCGCACGCATCGCCAATCGTCTGGCATGCATCGGCAAGAGCGTTGAAATCGTCCTTTCGATCGCTGCACGTTTGAACGGATATTTCGATCTCGGGCGACTGCTGATTGTTGAGGAGGTCGACGGCTTGCTGTTCCTCGCCGGCGATCGTGCGGAAATCAGCCGCTGCTGTATGCCAGGCCGTCTGCGCTGAGTTCAGCTGGTCCTGATGCCCGTTCGGCCATGTCCAACCGACGAGATCTTTGATGAATGACCAGCCGAAGGGCTCCGGGATGCCGCTACCCGCCGCAGACGGCACCGTTTCGGCGAGACACGGGTCAGGAAATAGCTGTGGTTGCGTCGGTGGGGGCAGGTCGCGGTGATCTGCAGCGACTTCGGCCACCTCATGGTTGTAGGCACCTATCGCGATCAGATCCCGGGTCTGCCCGCAAGCTGTCGCCAACTTGGCCGACGTCGAGACCGCGAGCTGCGCAGCCTGATCGTACGACGCCGCCCACTGCCCTCCGACACTGTCGTCACCAGCCATACCCGCATACGTGGACAGAACGGTCATCAAACCACCGTGGGTGGTCTGAGTGTCGGTGGCCATCTGACCAAAAACTTCAGCGGCCGATTGATATTCATCGCCACGGCAAACAATGATCGGTACCGTCGGCGGGCTCATTGCGGCCACATTCCGGTATTGGCAGGTCCGACACCGTGATAGGCCGTTCGAGCGGCAGCCAGCTTCTGCCGTAGCGCCTTAAGTGCGCCTTGCATTTCGGCGGCCGCCGCAATCCGTGCGTCATGCGCCTCCCTGTGCGCCTTCGCCGCATCACCAGTCCAATCGACGTGCAACTCGTCGATGCGCCGGGCGATCTCATCGGCCTTCGTCTCGAGCGCGGCCTCGAGCCTCGCGGTGGCGTCGATCAGCCGTTGCATACCATCGAGATCTACCCGGTAGCTCGCCGGCATTACTGCGGCCCCGGGCTGTCCGTGGCGCTCGCGCGGCCGATCGATTCCGCCGAGCCGGAGTCCGTCGTGGCGAGCACGCTCGCCGCGCTGCGCAAAGCTCCCACGTCAGCGAAGAATGAACCGATTATCCTGCGCGCCCCCTCTTCCCATTCCGACCAGGGCCCTTCATGCGAACCCGCCGCCGTGCCTTGCCAGTCGCCACCGAGAAATGCCCACACCGCACGCATATGCGTGTCCACTACATCGGCGAGCTCGTCGGCAGTGCCCTGCAGCCAGTCCGCAGTCGCATGCATCGCAGCGGGATCTGCGTTCACCCGGTCTGCCACGTGGCTCCCCCTGTCCGGACCTCATGATCAACGCGTACAAACTATAGGACGGTTTCGGCGGGTGATCGGTTCCAGAGGCATGCATCGTCAACCTCAGCCAAGGCACATCCGGCATCGTGTAGGTGGTCGGCAACCTTGCGGATGAACACTGTGCCCGCCTTTCGTGAGCACACGTAACCAAATCCGCGCGCCGAACGATGTGTTTGCAGACTGGTCCACGCCTGTTCGGGCGACCGCCCGGCGGGGCACCGAATAGGATTGACCCACAAAGCTATTCGTGGCATGGATACGGCGAATCCAAGTCACAGCAAACGTACACAGCGACCGGACAGCGGAGGGGAGTCGATCATGGGGGCACTACTCCCCACACTGCAGGCCAGTCGGCTGCGGGAGGGATTGACCGACTACCTCGCCACTACTTTCGCTCTGACCGATGCCGATACCAAGGGTGCGCTGGTCGACTTCATCGATCATCCGCGAGATGGGATGTTCAAAGGGCCCTATGTGCGGTTGCGACTGCCATTCGCGCAGGCCACGGGCAACTGGGGGATGCATCTGGACTGGCTGCCGCCAGGGTGGGTGCCCTACGGGCACCAGGCCAAGGCGTTCGAGCGGCTGTCGACGAAGTTTCAGTCGAGGCCGCAGCCGACGCTGGTCACCACCGGCACGGGTTCGGGTAAGACCGAATCGTTCCTGATTCCGATCCTCGATCACGTGCTGCGGGCGAAGAAGGCCGGCGTCGCGGGTATGAAAGCGCTGATCATCTATCCGATGAACGCTCTCGCCAACGACCAGGAGCGGCGTCTGGCCGAGCTGATCATCAAGAATCCGGAGCTCTCGGGGGTGACGGCCGGGCTCTACACCGGCGAGGCGTCGTCGAGTTCCCGAACACTGGTTTCGGCGGACGGGCTGATCACCGACCGCCGGATCATGCACGATTCGCCGCCGGACATCCTGCTCACGAACTACAAGATGCTCGACCACATGCTGCTGCGCCCGGATCGGGCGCCGATGTGGCGGCAGTCGGCGGAATCCCTGCAGTACGTGGTGCTCGACGAATTCCACACCTACGACGGTGCCCAGGGCACCGATGTGGCCATGCTGCTGCGGCGCCTCGGTTTGACCATCAAGTCGTATTGGACCGCGGACTCGGCTGTCACCGACGCGGACCGCGCGCGTCCACTGGGGCGGATCACCCCGGTCGCGACATCGGCGACGCTCGGCTCCGAGAAGGCGCCGACCGCGATGCTGGACTTCGCGCACACGGTTTTCGGGGAGGTTTTCACCGCCGACGCCGTGGTCGGCGAGACCAGGCTGACGCCGGACGAATGGCTCGCCGACCGCAGTCCCGCTCTCGACCATCTGTATCGCCCGATCCGCTATCCGGCTTTGGACGAGGCGAATCTGCGCGATCTGGAGGACCGGGTCAACGCAGCGCCGAACAATACCGCGGCGACCGCACTGATTCTGGCGACATTGTTCGAACGGGTGGGCCTCGAAGGAGGGCTAGGCGAGCGCGCCTCGGATCTGCGCAAGCTCGGCGATACCGAACTTCTCGACCTGTTGAAAAGCCACGACCTGTTCCGGAGCTTGCTCCGCACGAGCGTGCAGGCGGTTTCGCTGGCCGAGCTGGCCGACACCGTCCTGGAGACCACCACCAGCACCCGGGAGCAACCGCGCGATATCGCTCGCCGGCAACGCTATCTCGACTATCTGTTCGCGGCGTTGTCGCATCTGCGCGCCGGAATCGGGCGCAGTGCGCTGAACGTCGATGTCCACCTGTGGGTTCGGGAACTGTCGCGCATCGACCGAAACCTTGCCGCCGCCACCGTCTTTCACTGGGCCGACGACGGCGCCGTCGATACGCCCGGGACCACCTATCTGCCGGCCGTGTACTGCCGGCACTGCGGACGTTCCGGATGGGGTGCGCGGCTGGCGCCGACCGGTATGACCCTCGATGTCACCGACGAGGATATCCGCCGGCAGCATGCAGCCGGAGGCCAGCGCTTCCGCGCGCTGATCTCCGCACCGGTCGAAGCGCAACTCGGCAAGGATGTCGAAGGCCTGCGGTGGCTGCATGTCGACGAACGCGAAATCACCGACGACACACCGGATCCCGAAGGCCCCGAAGTTCTGGACGGGCGGGTACTGCCGATCCTGATCCTCACCGGACCCGACGCCGAGGACAACTCGCAGAAGGATATGTGCCCGGCCTGCCGGTCCGCGGACGGAATCCGGTTTCTCGGAAGCGCGGTGGCCACTCAACTCTCGGTCGCGCTGTCGAGCATGTTCGGCGATGCCGGGCTCGACGCCGCCGAGAAGAAGGCGCTGATGTTCACCGACAGCGTGCAGGACGCGGCCCACCGTGCCGGATTCGTGCAGGCACGCTCACATACCCTCAGTCTTCGGTCGACGCTCCGAAATGCCCTCGGCACAACCCCTTCCGGCACTGGGCTGGTGCCGCTGACGGATCTGTGCGACGCGGTGATCGACCGGGCGCAGTCCGATGTCATGCGGCGGTATCACCTGCTGGCGCCGGATATCGTCGAACGCGACGAGTTCCGGGCATTCTGGGACGACAGGACCCCGTCGGCCGCACGGACCAAAGCACTGCGCTTGGTGCGGAAGCGACTGCAGTTCGATATCAACCTCGAGTTCGGTTTGCAGTCGCGGCTGGGGCGCACCTTGGAGCTCACCGGAAGTGTTGTCGCGGAAGTAGATCTGGGAGCACCGGAACGAGTGCTTCAGTTGGGCATGCTCGCGCTCGGCAATACCGAGCACCAGCTGACCTTCGCCGAGATCGATCCCGCCGCGGTGACCCAGTGGGTACGCGGGACCGTCGAGCGCATGCGCACGCAGGGTGCGCTCGCCCATCCCTGGCTCGACAAATACATCGCCAAGGATGCGAACCGGCGGTGGGTGTGGGGCGGGCGGCCCAAACACGAAGGGATGCCGGCATTTCCGAAGGGCCGACCAGCGCCGGCTTTTCCGGCCCTCGGCTCCCGGACGATCCCCGAAGGTTTCGACGCGATCACCTCCCCCGCCTCCTGGTACGCCCGCTGGGCCAGTAAATGCCTGGGCGTCTCGGCCTTCGAAGGAGGTTTCGCGGCCCGGGCATTGTTCGCGGCGCTGGCCGAGCAGCGGATCCTCACCACGACGACGAGCGAGAAGGATCTCACCGTCTATCAACTGGGTTCGGCGTCGGTCCTCGTCGGCGCCACCGAGCTGGAAGATCTGGAGGCGGGGGGAAACCTGCTCACCTGCGATGTGTGCCAGACACCGAACCCCGGAACCGCCACGGTCACAGCACAACTCGACGGCGCATGCTGCCTGCTCGACCGATGCCCCGGAACCCTGCACCGCACACCACGCGGTAAGAACTTCTACCGCAAGCTCTACGACGACTCGGAGATGAAACGCGTCGTCGCCCGCGAGCACACGTCCCTGCTGCCCACCGATGTTCGGCTGGAATACGAAACGAAGTTCAAACAGGCGGTCTCCGATCCCACCGCGCCCAACGTGCTCGTCGCGACCCCGACGCTGGAGATGGGCATCGATATCGGTGATCTGTCCACGGTGATGCTCGGGTCGATGCCGCGCACCGTGTCCTCGTACCTGCAGCGCGTCGGCCGCGCCGGACGTCTCACCGGTAATTCGCTGGTGCTCGCCTTCGTGCGCGGACGGGGTGAACACCTGCCGAAGCTGTACGACCCCACCTCCGTCATCCAGGGAGAGGTGCGTCCACCGGCCACCTTCCTGACGGCCGAGGAGATCCTGCAACGCCAGTACGTCGCGCATATCATCGACAAAATCGCGCGCGAACCCGGTGCGGAAGACCCCATCGAGGCCCGGACAGTGGTGGGCACCTTCGACGAAGGTAGTTGGATGGCAAGGCTTCTCGCCCTCGCCGACACCGAATCGAAGCAACTGCTGGACAGCTTCCTAGCCCAGTTCGAGGGTCTGCTCGACACCCGCGCGCAAGAGATCTTGCGCACCTGGGCGACCAGCGAGACAGACGGTGCGCCCAGCGGATTGGTGTCACATCTGCGGGAAGTGGTTCATCGCTGGAATCGCGACGTCACCGAACTGACCAACCGGCGCAAGGCCGTCGACGCGGCCATACCCGAATTCGAGAAGCGTGCCGCCTCGCCCGCGGCCACGGACGACGACCGGCGTGAACTACGCACGGCCAGAGGGACTTTGCGGTTGCTCGGCCGGCACATCAAGGATCTGACCACCGAGCATTGGGTCGGTGTTCTGGAACGCTACGGCGTCCTGCCCAATTACACACTGCTCGACGATTCGGTAACTCTGGATGTCGGAATCACCTGGATCGATCCCGACACCAATCAGTACGCCGGAGACACTCACAGCTATCAGCGCGGCTCTCGAGTCGCACTGACCGAATTGGCGCCGGGCGCAACGTTTTACGCGCAGGGCCTGGCGGTACAGATCGACGCGGTCGACCTCGGCCCCGGTGAAGCGAATATCCATACCTGGCGAATGTGCCCGCAATGCGGGTGGGCCGGCATTTCCCATGCCGCCGACGCCAGCCCGCCACCGGCGCACTGCCCGCGCTGCAACACCCCCGCCATCGCCGATGTGAGCCAGCAGCTCCAGGTCGTCGAGATGTCGCGGGTCTCGGCGGAGGTTCGCCGGGACGAAGCGTCCATCAACGATGCCCGCGACGATCGCAAGCGCGAATCGTTCAACGTCATCACGGCCGCCGATATCAATCCCGACGATGTGGCGCAGCGATGGTTCGTCACCGACCGTGATTTCGGCGCGCAATACTTGCAGCGCATCGACATTCGCTGGCTGAACATGGGAAAGCGGACCTCCCAAGGCGGTAAGCGCGAAATCGCCGGTCAGGAAACCACCAGCGCATTGTTCCGGGTGTGCTCGGGCTGCGGCCAACTCGATCGCATCGCCGGCCACAACCGCACCCACGAACATCGGAGCTGGTGCAAATTCCGCAACGCGACCGACGAGAAGCACGTGCGCGAGATCGCGCTCGCTCGCACCCTGAACACCCAAGCTGTACTGCTGCACGTCCCCAGTTGGCTCAGATACGACTCGTTCACCTACCCGAGCCTCAAGACCGCGATCCTTCTGGGTCTTCGGGAGGTTATCGGTGGGTCGCCGGAACATCTGGATGTCGCGATCATCCCCGATGCCCTGCATGCGCCCAGTCAGCAGGCCCTACTGATCCATGACACCGTGCCGGGTGGCACCGGATATCTCGCCGAGTTCGCCGACGCCGCGAAGGTGTGGTCGGTGCTGAGGGCAGCGCGGGAGGTCGTTCACACCTGTGAATGCGCGGAGCAACAGCGCCTTGCCTGCCACAAATGCCTGCTGCCCTTCGCCGCACCCCACGAACTCGACCACGTGTCGCGTAAGACCGCCGCACGGATTCTCGATGAGCTGCTCGGTGTCGAGCAGGAATCGGAACCGGTATGGAGTGATTGGGAGAACGTGCTCACCACCCAGCAGCCGCGGCGGCGGGTCGAGAGCGACGAGTCGGCGCTCGAGGGCAGGTTCTACGTCGCCTTCCTCGAGCGACTGCGGAATATGGGCGCGACGATCAAGGAGACGCCCGGCACCTACAGCCCCGCGGCGACGATCACGATGCCGGGCAAGGTGATTCGCACCTGGAAACTGAAACCTCAGGTGCGGATGGAGAACAGTCTTCCCGACTACGAACTCAGCACATTCGATTCGAGCGTTCCGATCATCGCCATCTTCGCCGATGGCCGCCGCTTTCACGCCACACCCGGCAACAATCGCGTCGCCGACGATGCGTTGAAACGGGAAAACCTGCGGACCGCGAACCACATCGTGTGGTCGTTCGGCTACGACGATGTGGTGCGATTCGAGGAGGGCACGCCGGCAACTCCGACGTGGTATTCGCAGAGAATGGCCAAGGCCACGATGCAGCAGGGCAACCTGCGGCCCGCGCTGCTCAATTTGATCACCGCGGACCCGATCACCCAGCTGCTGGAGTTCATGCAGGACCCCGACTTGGAGGCGTGGGAAGCCGTCGGGCACTGGCTGCCGATGATGTTCATGGGCAAGAACAGAACCCCGGGCGATCTGACCGCCGTGGTGCCGTGGGCTCTCGATCTGCTGGACGGGCGGACGCCGTCGGTGCCGGACGGGAACTACGCGTGCTGGTCCTATGCCGATGGGCCCCTTGCCATTACCGCCGCCCTGCGGACCGATACCAAGACGATGCACGCCGTGCTTGCCCTCGACGATCGCGACGAGAAGCTGGAGACGCTCGACGGTCAGGCGTGGAAAGAATGGCTGCGACTGTCGAATTGGTTCGGGCTGTGCGACAACCACACCATCACCACACGGAGCCTGCTCGCCACCGACGTGCAGATTCCGAAGGAGCAGCCGGCGCTCACCGCATCGGCATTGTCGCCGCAGTGGCAGCAGGTCTACGGCGAGGCGTTCTCCCCCGCCGAGAAGGAGTTGGTGCTCGCTCTCGCCGCCGCCCAGACACCGCTGCCGGTCATCGGCGGCGAGAACGACGACGGTTATGTCTTGGACATCGCGTGGCCGCAGCAGCGGGTCGTGATGTTCTTCGACACCGAATCCGAAACCGCGCGGCTGATGGCGGAGGACGGTTGGACCGTCTGCCCGCCCGACCCCGGGCAAATCGTTGCGACGCTGAACACGAACGGGGTGAAGTAATGCCGTATATCGTCATGGCGACCAAGACCAAGGCCATGGGTAAGCTCGATGGCTCCGTCAAGCGCAAGGTGTACGACTTTCTCGAGAAGCTCCAAAACGACGACGCCACACCGGGATTGCATATCGAGCCCATCAAGGGAGCCCGCGATGCGCGGGTCCGGACCGGGCGGGTGGATCTGAACTATCGGGCTATCCTGTTCCGCCTCGATCCCGAAGGCGGCGACACCACCTACGTCTACATGGGAACGTGGAAGCACGACGAGGCCAACAAGCTCGCCGAGCAGTCCACATTGCGGGTCAACAAGATCAACGGCACGGTCGAGGGCATCATCGGGGAGATCGACGGTGCCGTCGAAAGGCGTTCCCCGTTCCCCCGTTCCGAAGCTCGCGTTGCCGCCGCAGCCGACAAATCCTCCTACCTCGCTGATGCCGGGTTCACCGTGACCGACCTCGTCGATCGGCTGGGACTGGATCCCGCCCTCGCCGAGCGGGCGTTGACAGCGGCCGATGATTACGCGATCAATGAGATCGCGGCCGCCGTCGACGGATGGCAGGCGGATGCGCTGCTGGACCTCGCCTGCGGCACCTCCATCGACGACATTCGTGAAAAGTACTCGTTCACCGACGTTTCCGCGGACGAGACGTTGGACGAGGACAGTCGGATCGTCGCCGCGCTCGATCGGCCCGCCTCGCGGATGCAGTTCACCTACATCGACGACACCGAAGAACTTCGCCGGGTAATCGAGGGCGGCGATTTCGCCGCATGGCGCACGTTCCTGCATCCCGAACAGCGCACCTACGTGGAGAAGGATTTCAACGGTGCGTTTCGGCTGTCCGGCGGCGCGGGCACGGGTAAGACCGTCGTCGCGATCCATCGCGCGCACCGGCTGTGGAAGAACGACCCGCAGGCGCGAATCATCCTGACCACGTTCAACAAAACGCTCGCCAAGGGGCTCGAGGCGGATCTGAGAATTCTCGATCCTGGCGTCACCATCGCACAGCGTCCCGGCGATCCGGGGATCTATGTCGCGGGTATCGATAAGCTCGCCAACGACATCGTGAATCGAGCGGGCGATCTGACCGCGGCCACCATGGCGATCTTCGGCGCGCCCGTCGATGTCGCCTCGAAACGCACAGTCCAGGACCGCGTCTGGCGTGAGATCGTCCATTCCGGCGGCAGTGGTCTCGACCAGCGGCTGGCCACGCCGGCTTTCCTCGAAAACGAGTACGTCTCAGTTGTTTTGGCCAACAAGGTCACGACACCGGAACAGTACCTCCGGGTTGCGCGCGCCGGGCGCGGCGTACGGCTGAGCCGGGCACAGCGCATCGCGGTCTGGAAATTGATCGAAGCGTTCCGCCGGCACAGCCGAACCGACGGCAGCCTCAGCTTCCCGGAAATCCTGGCTATCGCTGCCGAACACCTGACTCTCGAACAATCGGCCGGCCGATCCTTCGTCGCCGACCACGTGCTCGTGGACGAAGCCCAGGATCTTCATGCCACTCACTGGGCGCTGCTGCGCGCACTCGTGCCCGAGGGCCGCAACGATCTGTTCATCGCCGAAGACTCGCATCAGCGTATCTACGGGCAGCCGGTTGTCTTGGGGCGGATGGGAATCAAGATCGTCGGCCGTTCGCGCCGCCTCACCTTGAACTACCGGACCACCGCGCAGAATCTGAACTTCGCGGTCGGAATCCTCTCCGGCGCCGACTATCACGACCTGGAGGAAGGCGAAGAGTCCACGCTCGGCTACCGCTCCGCCCGCCTGGGACCCGACCCCGATCGCCACCAATGTTCCTCCCTCGCAGATGAATTGGACTACGTGGCACGGATTGTCCGACAGTGGCTCGACGAAGGAACCGAACCCGAAACGATCGCGGTGCTTACCCGCGGCCAGAACGAACGCACACAGTTCGTTCGGGCACTCGGCGAACGAGGGATCGAAGCCCGCGCACTCGACGACAATCCGGCGACGACTGGGCACGTCCAGGTGCTGACCATGCACAGGTCGAAAGGCATGGAGTTCTCGCGGGTCATCCTCGCCGGGGTGGACGACGCCCATGTCCCGTCGCAGGCGGCCCTGCGGACCGTCCCGGAAGAAGAACGGGCGGAGGCGGAACTGCGGGAGCGGTCACTGCTGTATGTGGCGGCGAGCCGGGCTCGGGACGAGCTGGTCGTGACGTGGAGCGGGCAGGCCTCGGCACTCCTCGGAGCTGGGTAGGTTCGGGCGGCCCGGCATGCCGGACGCCTGGCCTACCCAGGTGTGATCTCCCACGAGCGCCGCCCATCCGGCTGATGTGAACTCGACGGCTCTGTTAGAGCCTGCTTTTCCGGAAACTCGTTGACAATGTTTTCACCCTAATCTACGTTATACAACGAATCGCAGCGGGCGAGCCGCCCGGATGTCCGCCGACACTCGTTGACCCGAATGTTGGCTCGTGCCAATCGATTCGGAACGGAAAGCAGGACCGATGAATATCAGGCAGATCGCATCCAGCACAGCTCTGGCCGCCATCGTCACCGGCGCCACAGCCATCGCCGCTACGCCGGCGCATGCCGACCACATCGGCGGATCCGCGGTGGGCGTCTCCACAGCAACTGCATACTCCGACACAGCGGAACCGAACACGGCAACAACTCCCGCGGCCATCGAATCCATTGCGGCCGGCTGCACTTACCTACCGGGCCAGCCCGAGCCTCTGGCGATCTTGGAGCGCAACCAATCGATGGGACTCGGCCTCGCGTTCGGCCTGCTGGCAGGTGCGGCGGCAGGAGCCGGTTCGAGCGCCATGACTCTGGGACTCGCTGCGCCCCTTACCGTTCCGCTCGGTATGGCTATCGGAGCCGGAACCGGCGCCGCCCTCGGCTACAACGCCTATCAGGCACCGGCGGGCTGCGTTCCCGGTCGATAAGTGTAGGTCGGCAAACTGGGCCCCGCTGGTCGAACCGCCCCTCGGCGGCCGAATTCTCGATAGACTTCTACCTCTCGCGTGTTCGGCGAGTCTGCGTTCCTCGCCTGTGCGACATAAGCATTCGTATTGATCGGGGGATCTTTTATGCAGAGCACACCATCCACGGTCGAAGTCTCCGACATCGACGCAGAGTGCCTGCGCGACCTGGTATCCGACGAGATCTCCGCCGACATGTCGGTCCAACCAGACGCAGCTGCAACGATATTGGCAGCCTTCCCCGACACCGCCCCCGCCGGCCCCGGCTCCGGCGGTGTACTGGCCGGAATGTTCCTGCGATCGATCACGGTGAACGGCTTCCGAGGTATCGGACCGAAGACAACGCTGGACCTCCAGCCCGCACCCGGCCTAACGCTCGTCGTCGGCCGAAATGGCTGCGGCAAATCCAGTTTCGCCGAGGCCGCGGAGTTCGCGATCACCGGCGACAACAAGCGATGGTCCGACCGCGGCCGAATCTGGCGTGACGGCTGGCGGAATCTGCACGACGGCGAGGCACCAGCCATCGAAGTCGAACTGCAGACCGAGTCCGCAGAGAACCCGCTCACCATCACCGGTACCTGGGGCGCCGGAGCGGGACTCGACGACGGCAGCTGGACCACCCGCCGCAAAACAAGTGAGCCGATGCCGTTGGACCGCGACGACCTTGCCCGGCCGCTGGAATTGTTCCGTCCATTCTTGTCCTACAGCGAGCTGGGCTCACTGATCGACGGCACGCCGACCGCGATGTACGACGCGCTGCACCGCCTGCTCGGTCTCGACGATCTCAGCGTCGCGCTGCAGAACCTACAGCGGCGACGACTCGAGATCGACAAAGCCACCAAGGAAGTCAAACAAGGCAAAGAGGCTTTGCTGACGGAATTGTCGGCCGTCGACGACGACCGTGCGCGCGCGGTCTTCGAGCTGCTCGACCGGCGCATCAACAACCTGTCTGCCATCTCTCAGGCGGTGCTCGGTGCCGAAGAGGATGCTTCCGGCCCCGCGACGGCCCTCAGCGGCATTGCTGCGCTCGGGCTCCCCGACTCAACTCTGCTGGCGGAAGCCACCGGCCGTCTCGACGCCGCCGTAGCACAATTGACCAGTGCGGCGACAGCAGAAGCCGACGCGGACACCGCGATTCTGGAGATCTTGGACCTCGCCGCCACCTACGCCGCCGACGATTGCCTCTGCCCGGTATGCGGGGAAGGGCAACTCGACGCGCAGTGGAGGGAGCGGACGGGTCAGAAGATCGCCGACATCCGACGGCGCACCGCCGACCTCGCGGCGGCCAGGCGCGCGCACAACGCGGCGGTGCCCGAGGCACGCAGCCTGATTCAACCTGTCCCACAAGCACTGTCGAGTTGCCCGATCGATGCCGATGACACGCTGCGAGAGTGGCGGGCATGGGCGGATTTGCGCACCGCAGATGCCGCACAACTGCCGACACTGATGCGCGACCACTACCAACGACTCACCGTTGCGCTGTCGGACCTGCAGGGGCGAGCGCGCGCCGAGCTGTCCCGCCTGGACACGGTCTGGGCGCCATTGGCGGTACGGATCGCCGCCTGGGTGGAGCGGGCTACGTCGACCGCAACCGCGGCCGATGAACTGAAGACCGTGAAGGCTGCCGAGGCATGGCTCAAGAATGCCGCCGCCGGTCTGCGTACCGAGCGCATGCGACCATTGGCCGAGCTCTCGCAACATATTTGGACCACGCTGCGTCAGCAGAGCAATGTCGAGCTCGGTGGAGTCGTGCTGACGGGCAGTGCGCAGCAGCGCCGGGTGAGCCTGGATGTGACGGTCGACGGTGTGGCCGGTGCCGCGCTCGGAGTGATGAGCCAGGGCGAATTGCACTCGCTGGGGTTGTCGCTGTTCCTGCCGCGTGCCACGGCGGCGCAGAGTCCGTTCCGGTTCCTGGTGATCGACGACCCGGTTCAGTCCATGGATCCCGCCAAGGTCGACGGGTTGGCCCGAGTGCTGGACGAGGTGGCGCGATCCCGGCAGGTAGTCGTTTTCACACACGACCTGCGGTTGTCCGAAGCCGTGCGCCGCCTGCACATTCCGGCCACCATTCTCGATGTACAGCGGCGGGAGCGGTCGGTGGTGGAAGTCCGGGTGTCGGTCGACCCGATCCGCCGCAACCTCGCCGATGCCCGCGCATTGCAGTCGACGCCGCGGTTGCCCAAGGACGAAGCCAATGAGCTGATCGCATTGTGCTGCCGACAAGCGATCGAGTCCGCCAGCACCGCAAAAGTCCGAAAGATACTGGGTGAGAACGGCCTCAGCCAGATCGCCATCGACGAGCAGCTCGCGGCGGCCGAACGAACCAAACAGAAGCTCGCACTCGCCCTATTTCTGGACCGATCGAAAGAAGCCGCAGCCCTCGCACGCCTGGACCGGGAACTTGCCCCGTGGGCATCGTCGGTGATCGAGGCGTGTAATCGCGGCGCGCATGGCAGCACCCGCGGCGACCTCGAAGACCTCATCAACCGCGCGGAGAGGATCACGGCATGGCTCAGCAACTGACGCTCGTCCGCTCCAGGCTCGGCACTGCCGACATGCTCATCACCGACGCCACGGCCGACCTGGACGGCCTCTGGCCTAGGGCATCAGCATGGATGTTGCGCATTGCCGTCGAGCACGCCATCGACGAACTGTGGAAATCGGTATCGCCACGGATGGCCTCGGTAACGCGGCGTGCCCAACTGCTGGTTCTTCCCAAGTACATCGGTGCGCAGGCTGCCGGCGAGGCGCGTGTCCTGTGGGCGGAGCTGTCGGTCGTCACTCATCATCACGACTACGAACTGAACCCGACCGTGCAGCAGTTGCGGCGGTGGCAAGAAAGTTCCGAGCGTGTAGTGGCAGCGATCGACGCGGCAGTGTGCGCACACACCGGCACGAGCCGGTAACCGTTGCGCTACAACGTGTTCTACTTCGTCGCGTCAACCGCAGGCGTGAGATATCGGGACACGCGGGTAGCGATTGCGTCTGTCACATTTTCAGGTCATCCGCCGATGTCAATTGGGGTGATCGCCGGAGCGCATCCGGGCGCGGCCGAGCCTACGAAGAGTTCTGGGGCATAGAGGAGGTAGAGGTGGCGCAAACCGCGCTGTGGGAGGACACCACCGCAGTGGAGTCCGGGCTGACCGTTCAGGTTCTGACCCAACCCGCGATCAATCTGGCGCTCGTCCACAACGGCGTGCCGCTGATCTCCGGAATTCGTGTCACGAACAATTCGGGCTCGTCGGTGGTCGATATGACCGTGACCGTCCGCCTGCACGGCGACGGTGCCGAACTGACCCCGGCATGGCAGCGGACCTACGACGGTGACCTGTCCGACGGCGCGGACGTGTTCTGGGACGATTTCAGCACCTTCGCGCCGCAGACCTCCTACCTCCGGGAGCTGAACGAAAGTCACCCAGCGACGCTGAGTGTCACCGTGACCCGAATGTGGGGACCCGACGTCCATCTCACGGCGCCGATCCGGGTTCTCGCACACAACGAGTGGTTCAACTCGCCGATCTTCTACGACTCGCTTGCGGCGTTCGTCCAACCGAATACCAAATCCGTTCAGTCGGTTCTGGATGATGCCGCGGAGCTTCTGCGTACCAACACCGGGGATTCCTCGATCAGCGGCTACCAAGCGGGCCCGGAGCGAGCCGCGCTCATTGCCGCCGCGATCTACGAGGTCCTGCGCGCACGGCGCATCCGCTACATCAACCCTCCTGCTTCGTTCGAGGCGACCGGACAGAAGATCCGCACCACCGCAGGCGTTCTCGACGAGCGGTTCGGCACATGCATCGATCTCTCCGTGACCTATGCGGCGTGCCTCGAGGCATCGGGTCTGCGCCCGCTCGTGTGGTTGGTGACCGGTCACGCCTTCGCCGGCTTTCTGCGTGAAGAAGTGAACTTGGCTCATCCGTCCTTGACCGAGCGGAACGCTCTCGTCAATCTCGTCGAGTCGGGTATCGCCGTGCCGGTCGAGGCGGTCTTCTACGAGGAGTCGTCGAAAGGCAGCTTTACCAGCGCCATAGCGACGGCGCGACAACACTTCAGTAACCCCGAGGCACTGGCTGGAGTTGTCGACATCGCTGCTGCCAGGAGAAGCGGTGTACGCCCCCTGCCCAGCACCGATGACGTCGCCGCCGCGGCTTCCCCCGAGCCGACGAAAATCGGCGGAATCGTTCTGGACTTGCCCGATGAGCTTCGGGCTCAGAATCAGAACGACGAAATCTTGGACACGACCGACTCCGCTCCGGCACGCGTCCGAAAGTGGAAGCGATCGCTCCTCGACTTGAGCACCCGCAACAGGTTGCTGAACCTGAAGGCGTCATCTCAGGTAATCGACTTGCATGTCCCCCACAACGGCCTGCCGATCCTCGACGACATCGTTCATGCGGGTACTCCTCTTACACTGGCGCCACACGACGACCTCGCGTCCATTCATCAACTCCAAGGTGCGCGGCGTGCCGCCGAGATCGACCCGGATGTACTGCGGGCGTATCTCTCCGAGGACCACCAGCTGTACGCCGCCGTTCCGAACACCGCCTACACGCGCAGGTTCAAAGAGCTCGCCCGGACCGCACGGACGCTGTTCGAAGAAACCGGCAGTTCGAACCTCTACCTGACGCTCGGCGCGCTCGTCCACCACACGAGCACGGGCGCCGAGGCGCGGGCTCCGCTGTTTCTTCTGCCGGTGAAAATCACTGGCGGTACGGGACGTAAACCGTTCCAAATCAGTACCAACACAACCGAAGTCGCGAGTCCGAACTACTGCCTGGTCGAGTGGCTGCGTCTGAAGCACAACGTTTCGATCGAGGCACTCGAAGCACCGAAAACGGACGACAGCGGAATCGATATCGTCCACGCCCTTCGCGGGATCCGGAGCGCTCTGGTCGAGAACAACATCGATCTGCGGGTGGATGAGGTCGCAACGCTCGCCATCTGCCAATTCGGTACGTTCGGCATGTGGAAGGACCTCAGCGACAGCTGGGAAATCCTCGAGCAGAGTCCTATCGTGCGGCATCTGACGCATCATCCGGGCGAGTCGTTCCATGACCCGAACTCGGACGGTGATGCCGGTCTGGAGCACCTCGAGGTCGACGAAAGTACTGTGCCCGTGCCGATTCCGGCCGACGGCTCACAGCTCAGAGCGATCGCGCTCGCCGCGGCCGGCCGCACATTCGTCCTCGAAGGCCCGCCCGGAACAGGTAAGTCCCAGACGATCACGAATTTGATCGCCCACGCCTTGGGGCAAGGCAAGACCGTTCTCTTCGTTGCAGAGAAGCAGGCAGCGCTCGACGTCGTGAAACGGCGCCTCGAACGGGTGGGTCTGCAGAATTTCACTCTCGACTTGCACGGCAAGAGTCAGAGTCCCAACATGATTCGCGATCAGCTCAAGGCGGCGATCGACAACTCCATCCGCTACAACGAGCGCACGTGGGACGCCCGGCTAGCGGACTTTCAGGCGAGGCTCGCACCCCTTTCCGACTATCCGAGAAAACTGCATCAGCGCAACGGTATCGACTATTCGCTTTGGAGCGCCTTCGAGGAGATCCTCGAGACCGGCGACGGTCCGGTAGCCCCCATTCCGATTTCCTATGTCGCTCGCCCTTCCGAGAACTGGTCGGCGGTCAAGGCTGCCCTCGACCTCTTCTCGCGGGCGGCCCGTCCTCTGGATATCGCTCCCGGTGTGCCGTGGGCTCTGGCAGGCGCCATTCCGAGCTCAGTGGGCGCGGAGCAGATCGCGCCTGCCATGCGTCGGTTTGCCAACGCAGTCGATGCCGCGGAAGCGAGCGATCGCGTGCGGTCCCTACTGGCGGCCATCGACGGCCCTGAGCAGCTCGTCTCCTTGATCGAACCGGCAATGCGCCAGCTCGGTCGACCGGTTCCGGACGCGTCCACGCTTGCTTGGATGCGCGGCCCGCAATTCGCCGGCTCGCTGAAGGCGCTGATGGCGGAAATCGAACAGCTGCAGCGAAACTGCGCTCCGCTGCTGGCGAGGTTTACGCCGATTTTCGTCGAAACCGGTGATATTGCCCCCATGGTTGCCGAGGCCGAAGACTGCGACAAAGGGATGTTCGGCCGGAAGAAGAAGGCCGAGCAGTTTCAGCGCAACATGGCTCCGTTCGCTCAACCAGGCGCCGATCTCGCACCACAGAGCGTCCTGCCCCTGCTGCGGGCGATCCCTGGTGCGCGCGAGCACGTTTCGCGAACTCAGACACTCGCCGGGGAACTGCTCGGACCCTTCATGCCGGCGCGCTGGAATCCCCTCGCCCCCCGCAGCGCGGAAGAACTGCGGCCGATCTTCGACTACATCGCCGCGACGCTCCGATTCATCGACTCTTCCCCCGACGAGTGGCGTCTGCTCGAAACTACGGGTTTCCCGGCCGATCGAGAGATCGGGTTGCTCGAGGAAGTGAGCGACGCGTGGACCCAGTTGCGACAGTGTCTCGGCACCACCGACGACGATGTGACCCGCTGGCGTAACAGCGAACACTGGCTCACCGCGTGGAAGCGCACGAGTGGCGAACTCATCGAAGACGCCGAGCTTTTCAATGCGCGGCACCTGCTCGACTGGTCCAGGATGTCCAGCTACCTCGCACCCCTGCGCCGCGCAGGACTCGACGAGTTCGTGGAAGCACTTCTGACCGCGCGCATTCCGGCGGCCGACGCAACGGCGGCCTTCATTCGTGGAACCGCTGCTACATCGCTGGACGAACGTCGCCGATCGACCGGCATGAACAACTTCCTTTCCGACCTTCGCGATGGCGAAATCGACGACTTCGTGCGCGCTGCGGAGTTGCTGCGAGACGAACAGGTCAAGGCCCTTGCTGCAACGCTGCTCAAGCGGCGGCCCTTCCAAGCCGGTTCGCTCACCGGCGAGGTCGGGGAACTGCGACGTTCCCTGGACAGGAAGCGCGGCGGCCTCAGCTTCCGGCAATTGATGAACAAATACGCCGATTACATTCTGGCGGCCACCCCGTGTGTTTTCGTCAGTCCGGCCTCGCTCGCGAAGTTCATAGCGCCCGGTTCCGCGACGTTCGACATCGTCGTATTCGATGAAGCGTCGCAGGTGACCGTGGCGCAAGCGATCGGCGCCCTGGGTCGCGGTCGGTCGGCCGTCATCGTCGGCGACTCGCAGCAGATGCCGCCGACCTCATTCGGTCAGGTCACCGCGTCCGATGACGACGACGCGCACGAGGAGGGCGAACTCGCCCCGGAGGATCTGGACAGCATCCTCACCGAATGTGTCGAGTCGGGCGTTCCGCGCCTGTGGTTGTCGTGGCACTACCGCAGCCAGGACGAGACACTCATCAGCTTCTCCAACCAGAAGTACTACGAGGGGCGGCTCGCTAGCCTGCCCTCCCCCGGCGGAGACAGCACCGCGGGCGTCGAATGGCGACGCGTCGCCGGGCAGTTCAACCGCGAGGATCGTGGCCGTGAGCACCGCACGAATCGTGTCGAAGCAGAAGCCGTGGTCGAGGAGATTCGAACCCGTTTGGCGACACCACATCTGGCGCACCAGAGCATCGGCGTCGTGACGTTCAACGCCCAACAACGCACTCTCGTAGAGGACCTGCTCGATGAGTGCGACGATCCGCTCGTCCGCGAGAATCTGCGGCCGAATGCCGAAGAAGGCATATTCGTCAAGAACCTGGAGAACGTTCAGGGTGACGAGCGCGACGTCATCTTGTTCACCACCGCCTTTTCGACGAAGCCGGGCGAGACACAACTACCGCTGAACTTCGGCCCGCTCAGCCGGTCGGGCGGCGAAAAACGCTTCAATGTCGCGATCACCCGAGCACGCCGCAAGGTCATCGTGTTCACCTCGTTCGACCCATCGCACATCGACCTGTCCCGGACGAAATCCGTTGGTATGGCCCACCTGCGCGGTTACCTCGAAATGGCGTCGCACGGACCGAGCTCGGGTGAACACCCCCGCGACGGCCTCGGGCTCGACCCCATTCAAAGAGACATCTGCGCCGGACTGCGCGAGCGTGGCTACGAGGTCGAGACGAACTACGGGCTCTCCGACTTCGTCCTCGACCTCGTCGTACGCGAAACCGGATGTGAGCATTGGCAAGTGGCTATCATGCTCGACGGCCCACGGTGGGCGGAACGGCCGACGGCCGCAGACCGGGATCTGACACCGCGGCTGCTCGAAACGATGATGCATTGGGGTTCGTCGCTGCGGGTGTGGTTGCCGGATTGGATCGACAACCGCAGCGCCGTGCTCGACCGCATCGACGCCGCGGTCGAAACATCGCGCTCGAAATATGAGGCATTCGAAGCCGAACTCGCCGCGGCAGCGGAAGAGCGGGCGGCCCTCATCGCGAAGATGGAAGCGGAGGCCGCGGCCGAAAGCGCGGACGAATGCGGGCAGCTCGATGTGGTAGCCGTTGAGACAGAACACAGTTCGACGGTCGGGTCGGCCTACAGCTCGGTGCAGCTGGATGAGCCGGAGTTCGTCGCAAGCGCACCGATCGCGAGCAGCCTCGGCTCTGCGGCGAATGTTGTGGACAAGCCGGCCGCGCGCGACTGGAACGGCCGCGGCGCCACTTATCTCTCCGCACCGACGACAACGCTCGGCGATCGGACGGATCTCGACCGAACCAACTCGGCGTCGGTGCGGCGCATCATCACCGATGCCGTACGAGAAACCGTGGAGACCGAGGGACCCATCGCTTTGGATCGACTCGCGCGCGTCGTCGCGAATCGGTTCGGCTACGACCGGGTGTCTGCGGCGCGCAAGTCGTTTGTCATCGACTGCGTCCCCACCGAGCTCGTTCACTCCGGCCCGCTCGGCACGTTCGTGTGGCCGCATCAGATCGACAGGGCTACGTGGGCCGGCTACCGCACCACCCCGGATGACATGACGCGCTCTCTGAACGAAATCGCACCGGAGGAGATCGTCAATGCGATGAAGGCGGCCTGCTCGAGTGCGGGACTGGAGTCGGAACCTTTGATGCGCGCGACCATGGCCATCTTCAACCAGCGTCGCCTCGCCGGCGCCAGCCGGGAGCGATTGGAATCATGCATCGCCGCCGGATTGGCGGACGGACCGCTCATCCGAATCGGTTCGCACATACGCCCCGGAGCCTGACAGGCCTCGCACGAAACCGCAGGGCATTTCGGCGCCCATGTGTCGGTGGGAGCCGATACATTCCATCAGAGACCCGAACCAAGAAGGCTGCAGACGCAAATGGGCGATACCGCAACAGGTTCCGATGAGCAGGACCACTCTGAGATTGCAGTAATCGCCGATGAGTTCGGCGCACTGGTCATCGGCAGCGATGATGCACTCACTGATTTCGCCGACGAGTGGGACCAACACAATAGCGTCGAAGTAGGCGAACTACCCGCGGTGCAGATCGGCACGACGCTCGGTTCGGTCACGACCGCGCTGCTCACCACTGGCGCACCTGTGGCCCGCTACCTCCCGGGGGCCGATGTTTGGGAGAAGTCCGGACGACCGCGCCCCGGAACGGTGGTCACCTTCCACCGGACCGTGCGTTCAGCCGAGTCGGGAAAGATTCTGTCGAACACGAGGATTGCTCCGGTAGCCGCGGTACCCGGAGTCGGGCAGGCCGCCATCGCCGCATTGACCGTGCAGATGGCGCTCGAGCAGTTTGCCGACAGGATCATCGCACGTCTCGACAATATCGAGGACAAGGTCGACGACGTACTCCGACTGGCCGCCGCACAACGACTCGGCGACGTATACGGACACCGCCGCATCCTGCAACGCCGCATTCAGGAGCTCGGTTCGGGCGTCGCACTCACCGACACCGATTGGTCGAGTATCGCCGCACTCGGCGCCGACTTGGAGGTCGGAGTCGAGCGACTGCGCCGGCATGCCTTGCTGCTCACCGATCAGCTCAACCCGGACGACTCGGCGGACAAACGTGCCGACCAGCTCGAATCGGCCGTTCACAAAGGACGACTGAAGGAAACGCTGAAACTACTTCTCCTCGCCCAGCATTCGCTGTACTTGTGGCAACGCCTGCGGCTGGAGCGTGTTCGGTCCGCCGAGCTCGAGTATCTCGAACAAACAGCGGCCAGCGCCCGTGCGACCCTCAGCGAACACCTAGAGGCTGACCATGACCTGGCAAGCCGATTGCGCGAGGTACGCGACCGCCATACGGTGCTGCGCGTGACGGAGGTGCATCGGCAACTCGCTGGGCGCAAGCTGACGAAGAACCGAGATGCGCTGAGCCACATGGTCGACTCGTTCATCGAAGCCCGCTCACTCCAGATCGGCAGCTGGGGAGGCGCTGACAACGCCACCATCCGCGAAGCTTGGTCACTGGCTCGAGATCGCACGGTAGCTGCTGCCAATTCGGGCCGACGGCAACTGTCCGCCGGCGCGACTGCGGTCGCGCGATGGGTCGAACCCAAGGACGACTCGGACACGCCCGAACCGCCTGCAACCACACCGCCTGCCGAGGTTCCACATACGACAACGAATTTCCGGCTGCCGACCGACGAGTAGACGGAAGGGTGGAGTGCTCACCCGGGCGAACTCGCTTCCCTCGATCCACCTTCGACAGCAGGCAGTCATGCCGAGCTTTACCGATGCGAGCCGAAACATACTGGTCGGTCAAACTCCGCTTGCCGCAACAGGTTCGACGACATGGCCATCGTGAAACAACCACGTCCCCGCCGACGATATGCGCCAGAGTTGATGTCCGCGTGGGGCAGCACCCACATCACTTTCCGGCCCGTTGGCACTGTCCACGGCCGCACTTCCCGAGGAGATGCCACCGTGGTCGCCGCACAGGAAACGAGCCTGCAGAAGATACTCGAAGGCACCTCGCAGTACCTCGTTCCGCTGTACCAGCGGCCGTACCAGTGGGGGCCGGACAACTTCAAGGAGCTGTGGCGCGACGTCACACAGCTGGCCGAGGACCGAGCCGAGGATGTCGAGACCACACACTTCATCGGTTCTGTGGTGCTGGCGCCGGTTCCGGGTAGCGTCGCAGGTTCGATCACGCGATATCTGGTCGTCGACGGGCAGCAGCGCCTCACCACCCTCACCCTGTTGCTGGCGGCGATCCGTGACCACCTTCGCGAACGCGACACTTCCACGCGCCGCGACACGGATCGCATTCACAATCAGCTGCTGACAAATCAGTACGAGGACGACCCGTACCGGCTGAAACTGCTACCCACGCAAGCGGACCAGGCTTCCTACACCGCAGTCATCGACGGGCTGCCGACTGCGGGTGGTGACGACAATATCGGGGCCGCGTACCGCTTTTTCCGGGCGCAATTGGCCGAGCCCATAGATCCCGATCTCGGCTACGACGTGGTGCAGATAGCTCATGCAGTGACATCTGGGCTGTCGGTGGTTTCGATCAGCACCCATCCGGGTGACAACGTCCACCGAATATTCCAGTCTCTGAACAACACCGGACTGAAGCTGACTCAGGGCGACCTACTGCGAAATTACCTCTTCATGCGGATGCCGACCCGCAGCGAGGAGGTTTACCGCACCCTGTGGCGTCCTCTCCAGGACGCGCTTGCTGACAATGAGCGCCTCGAAACACTGTTCTGGTTGGACCTTCTGCAGACCACGGCGAAGGTCAAGCAAACGCAGACATTTGCAGGGCAGCAGGCGAGGCTGGACCGGTTCGCCAACGAGGACGAGATAGTGGCCGAAGTCGAGAGGATCGCCGGCCTTGGTCGGCTCTATGGATTGATGCTCCATCCAACCGATGAGCCCGACCTGGCCGTCCGCCAGCGTCTGATGCGCCTCGCCGAATGGGATTCCACCGCTCCGGCACCGTTGGTACTACATCTGCTGGTCCTGCGTGACCGCGGTGATGCCACCTCGGATCAAGTTGCCCGCGCCCTGTTGTACATCGAGTCGCTACTGGTCCGCAGGTTCTTGGTGGGGCGGGTGACCCAGGGGCTAAATCGTTTGTTTCCCGCGGCGGTGCAGGAACTCGACGAATCCCTTCCTGTCGACGAGGCGCTGCATAGGTATCTGTCGGCCGGGCGCAAGCACTACGCCACCGACGAGAAGCTCACCGAGGCGATACTCACTTCACCGCTGTACACCACCGGACGTGCCGCGCAGCGCAAGACCATGCTGATCTGGATCGAGCAGCTGTTCAATTCCAAGGAGCAAGTCGAGCCGACATCGCTCACGGTCGAACATGTCATGCCACAGACTCTGTCAGCGCAGTGGCGCAAAGAGGTGGGTTCGACATACGGAATCGAGAACGTTGACGACCTGCACGACAGCCATGTCCACACGCTGGGCAACCTCACACTTACCGGATACAACGAGAACCTGGGCAACAACACCTTCGATCGAAAACGAGATGTCCTCCGGGCGAGCAGCATTCGCATGAATCAAGCGATCGCCACCTTTTCGGAATGGGGTCCTGAGCAGATCGAGCAGCGTGGCCGCGAGCTTGCCAAGCTGATCATCGGAGCGTGGCCCGGACCGCTCACCGATATCACGGCCAACGGCGACGACAACCCACTGTGGGAATCGATGAATCGGCTGCTCGCTCTACTGCCTGCCGGACACTGGACCACCTACGGCGATGTCGCCAGAGTCTTGGGAACGGCGGCCCAGCCGCTGGGAAACCGGCTGGCAACCGCACCCGCACCAAATGCTCACCGCGTTCTCACATCGCAGGGCGAGGTGTCCCCCTCATTTCGATGGGTAGAGCCTGGCCGAACCGATAATCCCAAAGAGATTCTCGAACAAGAAGGCCTCCGATTCGTAGCCGGAGTTCGGGCGGATACCTCGATGCGGCTATCGATCACGCAACTCGATGAGTTGCGGAGGGCGGTGGAGGACGGCTTCGACGCGGTCCAATGAGCTCGCACATGCTCGACGCGGAGCGTCCGACGAGCCTGCATCGGCACCGTTACAACCGGAGAGCCCACTGACGCAACGGGAGAACAATGCTCGGCTTCGCCATTGTCGACAGACAGCCGACCGCTGACACCACTGCGGTATGGCTTACCAGCCGCACCGACACCACCATCGTCCGCAACACCAACGCGGTGGTAATTCCGCACGACGATCCGGACCATGACTCGAAGGTCCAGTGGCTGGTCAAGGGGCGATCGGTGGTGCTGACCGAAGGCACCACACCATCACCGTGTTTCGAGAATGCTGTCGAGGTCGACCTTTTCGCGGATCTGATCAAACTGACCACCGCGTATCAGGAACGCATCTGCCAAGCCGTCGACGACTACTCCCGGCGCCAGCGGTCGAAGTTGGTCGTGCCGGTTTTCCAGCCGGTTCCACAGCTTGCGGCCGCAGCGCAGGACGAGCCCCGATTTCGCGCGTTGGCAGTCGCCAACTACGTCGGAAATGTCTGGACGGCTTGGCTATTCACCGAAGAGCAGCGGCTCCGCCGAACGGTCAACCCGAGAACCGGGGAGACACCGTGGATCATGCCGGAAGACCTGAACAATCCGGCGATCGCGATCTTCCCGGCAGAGTTCATTGACCGCGTCCGGCCGGTGGGTCGCGACGAGAGGAATCGTCGACCATGAGCCATGGCTTTGCCTCACAACCCGGCTGGTATCCAGACCCCTCACGTCATTCGCCGCTGCGTTGGTTCGATGGGTTCCGCTGGACCGACGCCGTTTCCAACGCCCCGGGCTGGTATCCCGACCCCTGGCAGCAGGTGCCCTATCGTTGGTTCGACGGGCAACGGTGGGCCGACGCACTACAACCGCCGGCACCTCACCACCCGCCGGCGCCCCTGGACACCGGAGCCAGTGCACCCACGAGCATCCGACCGGCGGCCGGCCTTGCGCCGCAGCTGGCTTCGCTTCTCGACACCGCCTCACGTTTCGCGGTGATGGATGTGGAGACGACCGGCCTCCGACACACGGACCGCGTCGTGGAGATCACCGTGCTCACCCTCGATCATTCAGGGACAGTCACGAACACCTTCGATACCGTCGTCAACCCGATGCGCGATGTCGGCCCCACGTGGATCCACGGTCTCACAGCGGCCGACGTCGCCGGCGCACCCACATTCGGGGAGATCGCGCACGCGGTGGCGGAACTCCTCGACGGCGCAATCGTCGTCGCCCACAACCGGCCCTTCGACACGCGAATGGTGGGTTTCGAAATGGAGCGGTCAGGCATCGACGTCCAGTGGGGCTCGGGTCTGGACACGTTGGCGGTGACCCGCTGCAAGCTGGCAGTCGCTTGTGTCGAACACGGTGTCCAGCACGAGAACCAGCACCGGGCGCTGGGGGACGCGCGCGCCACCGCGGGTCTGCTGCAGGCCATCGCAGGTCGTTTCCCGGAGCCGGGGACCCCCACCGCCGCCACCCGGTATCGAAAGGCACACAGTGCCAGGGTCTGTGCCCGTGACGGTGAATCGATCGCCCAGCCGCTCCCCTTCCTCGCCGACATCAGTCAGGGCCTGCACACCGCTGCGGACGTTGCACCCTACGAGATTCTGCTGGACCAAGCTCTAGCCGATCTGCAGCTCACCGCGGAGGAGCGGACAGAACTTCAACGCCTCGCGTCGGACCTGGGGCTCGACGACGCCGCGGTACACGCTGCGCACACCCACTTCCTCACCGCCGCAATAGAAGCGGCACTCGAAGACTCCGTCGTGACCGATGACGAAATCGACCGACTTCTGCGGGTCGCGGCGCTACTGGGCCTTCCCGCCGAGGTGGTCACCGCGCGAACGCGCCAGCACCGCGCAGAGTCCGTCGTCGTGGATCTGGGCGCGGGAACCGTTGTGTGCTTCACCGGCGATGACGGGCGTCCACGTGAGGAACTGGAGGAACTCGCGCGGGAATACGGTCTGACACCCGCGCCGTCCGTGACCAAGGCGGTCGACGTGCTGGTCGCCGCGGATCCGGCGACGATGTCCGGCAAAGCGAAGACGGCGCATAAGCACGGGAAGCCGATTGTCTCGGCAGAAGACTTCGTTGCCGCATTGCGCTCGGGCCGACAAGCGAACGGGACACGGTTGCGCATGGCGGGCCTCGCATGCGTCTGCGACAAGTGCGGGTCGACGTGGACCGCGAGCAGGCGGAGCAAACTCTGCCGCTCATGCCTCGGCACATCACGTGCGAGAAGCATGGCCAGGGACCTCGTGGGATGAATTGCGGCGTCCCGCTCACCGAAGTCCGGTTGCGGCGTTGCCGGAACCCGCACGTCCGAAACCTCGCACGGACGATCCGCCAAGCTCCGGTCTCCGTCGCGCCTCCGCCGGCGATGCGAGGTTGCCCCCACAAACTTCCGATGGACGGTCGGCAACGACGTCGTTTAGCATCCCCATGTGAGTGATAGTGGGGGAAACGTTCCAGCGCCTGGTCAGCCGTTTTCAGTAGTCCCGGAACAGGTCCGCGACGTCGGGATCTACATCCGCGGTCTAGCCGAAACTCTCTCCGGCGCTCTGGATTCCGCAGCCAAGGACGTCGCGGAGCTGCTCAATGGCAGCTGGACAGGCGACTACGCCGACGAGTTCTCAGAAGGTTGGACCGAGGTTCACGACGGTGGCCGCCAGATCTTCGCCGCCTTGGCAACACTGGCAGAGAAGCTGGGCGTTACTGCTGAGACGTTCCAGGCCGTGGATGCGGATAGCGCTGCGGCGCTAGGCATTCCGACATTGAACTGGTCATAGCCATGGCGTCACAATTCTCGGTCGACCTCGATCATCTCGACCAGATCGTCACCCGCCTGTCCGGACTTGCGGGCTTCATCGGCGACCACCTCACCGATATCGGACAGCGCGTTGCATCATTGCAAGGCACCGGCTGGGAAGGCGTCGCTGCCCGGGCCTACGATGACGCTCACAGCGAGTGGATCAGCGGCGCAGAAGAACTCGTAGACGGTGTTCGCGAGATGAGCGACGCAGCGAGGGAGGCGCACGCCGCCTACACCCGTGCCCTGGAGCTCAACCGCCGCATGTTGCAGAGCGGGCAGTAGATGAACGTCGACTGGCAGACCTACTACGACGCTGCCAAGAAATGCCGCCAACTCGCCGATGAACTGCGTAAAGCGGACAAGCCCGTTCACGACGCGATTCGCAATGACTGCATCGGCATGGCCGGCGATGCGACAGGCTGCAAGGAATGGGGCGCCTCCTACGACCAAGCCGTCCACCACACGCTGCAAACGTCCGCGAGCCTTGCCAACGCCCTGACCAACTACGGCGCCGTACTCTATGCCCACGGCTACAACTGGGGGATCGCCAACAAGTCCAACCCGCCCCCGCCGCAGCCCGATATCAGTCAAGTCGGTGAATACACCGTCTCCCTCCCCACCTCGGTCGCGAAAAATGGCGGACGCGGGTTCGAAGACCACGGCGGCATCAAAGAATTTTTCGACAAGCTGATACTCGAGGTCGCCAACAAGTTCGGGAAGCTCCCGAACGCCGACGCCGCCAAACTGAGTAAGGCACACACCGCCTGGAACACCTTCGCCAACCACCAGACCCTTACAGGTGCCTCGGCCAGTATCTCCTCCATTTCCGGTCTTTTCGACGGCATGGACGACGCCGCCAATCGGCAACTGATCCAAGATCACTTCGCCACCCTCAAAACCGGTGCCGACAACGTCATGACCGGCGCACAGAACATCGCGGCACCGGTCGGTCAATATCACGACGCCACAGTGGCTTTCGGCAATGACACTGCGAACAAGATCAACTGGCTCGAAGCAGGTGTCGCCGCTGCAGCCGTCGCGGGCATTGCTCTCGCCATCTTCACCGTCGGTATGTCCGTCGAAGCCGCCGGCGAAGGCATAGCAGCCGCCGTCACGGCGACTGTCGGAGCGATCCAGGAAGCCTTCGCCTCGAGCGCTCTGGCTGAAATCCTCGGCTTCACCGCGCTCGCCGTGACGGCTGTTGCCGCCGTGAAAGTCTTCCAAGCTGTCCCCGTCGCGGACCTCGAAAAAGACGCCGTCAAACTGGCTGCAATTGTCGCCATGAAGGTACTCATCGACAACTCGGAGGACGTCAACCCTGACAGTCCGACGAGCGCATTCACTACGGCTTCGATGACCACAAAGGTCAACAAAATCGCACAGCACTACGGCGTTCCACCACAAGCCGTGCGAGACGCAATTCATAAAATTAAAGCCCAGGGCGCGTGGCGAGGTAACGGCGCCAGCAGAAATCCTGACATCGTAGTTGATTTGGACGACGGCGAGGTCTACGTGAAGATGCCTGACGGCTCGCCATCGGAGGATAGTATCGGCAACATCCTGGACGAACTGGAGGATTGATGGGAGCCGATGAGGCACCTCGGGCCATCGTTGAGCACGAGGATCGCTGGCTGTTCAAGCCCTTGCGCGGGAGAACCGTTACCAGGATAGAGTGGAAATCGGACCACCTCGAACTCGTCCTGGACGACAACTACTTCCGCATTTTCGTCGGGTACGACGCCGAGCTGTCCGCCAGATCCCTCGCCAAGGACTCCCCCGACAGACATCGAATCGATAATTGGAACCGCGCTGAGGTTGAAGAATTCCTGGGTTCAAAGATTGTTTCGGCCGTATTCTTCAAGACCGGAGCGGTTCGACTGGGGTTCAAGAATGGGTGGATACTGTTTGTCGACGCCAACCCACAAGGCTTCTCTCCTGAGGTTCAGTTCGGAAATCGAGCCGTCTGGAATACCGCAGGGATCACCGACCATTCCATATTCGAAATCCACCCGCTGGATGCATGGACGGGACAACCTGTCACTTCGCCCAATTGGCCAGGACGGCCGGATCATCTGAAGGACAATCCCGGATCGGACGATATCAACGATTGACGGTCAACGCGCCCCGCTGGAGACCGCCAGCGCTCACATCGCTGGAATCCTTTGTATCGCAGCATAAACCGTCCACAGGACCCAGCTGTCACGCTATCGGATGGTTCTGGAACAGTTGCCACATGCGATTCCGCACATCGGCGCCGCGGTCGCCGCTCGGCCAATCATGGCTGCCGGCTTTGTATTTGCGCCAAACGACGTTGGCGCCCTGCTCGCAGGAGTATCGATACCCTTCCGCGACTTCGGGTCCGGTTTCGGTGGCGGCGTCGTTACTGCAGCCGATGGTGCCGCGCCACTGCAGGTGCGCCGCGTAGACCGGGGCCTGGGTGAAGTCGTTGTCGGCGGTGAAGAATCCGAAGGACAGTTTGCGGATCGGTACGCCATCTTCGCAACCTCCGTGCGAGCCGCCGGCGTACATCGCCACCGCTCCCAGCTGGGCTGATGCGGCGCAGGCCATTCGGGAGGTCATTTGGCCTCCGTTGGAGTGTCCGGTCATGTAGACCCGCTTGGTGTCTACACAGCGGTAGCCCTCGATATCGGCAATGACCTGCAGTAGGAAGTCCACGTCCGTTCGGTTGCCGTTTTCGAAGTACCAGCTGCGGTTGGGTGCGGGTACGTCTTTCTTGCCACCCAGCGGATAAGCGACGATGAACTTGTGCTGGGCGGCGAATGGTGTCCAGCCGGACTGGTTCTCATACGTAGTGGGATTGCTCCCGCCGCCGTGGAGAGCTATCAGTAGCGGTGCGGCACTGGTCAGGCCACTGGGTACGCGGAGGAGGTACGGCTGGTCGTTGATGGTGCGCGTCTCCGAGGTGGCGGCCAGCGAGCAGGCTGCCGGTGAAGCGTTCGGCTCCCCCGGAGCCGGCTCGGCTGCGGCACCCGCGCTCGGCATCGCCAGCGCGAAGATGGCAGACATGACTGTGACAGCCCGGCCTACTGGTCCGGACATGCGAATGCGATGCAACGAATCCTCCCGCCCCACAAGGACATTAAATTACTTCCATTCAAATCTATCGCCGCACAGGTTGGTTCGCTGAGGTTCGTAAGCATTTGTGACAACTCCCCAGCCTCGCCCTCGGAGGTGGGTCGGATCCGCGCGGATGTCCGGCGCGGTGAACATCCGGAGCGGCAAAGCCGGCGTGCCGATCCACTCCGAAACATGATCACTTCACACTATGCTGGCTCGAACACTGAAACCTGATGCAGTTTGTTCGGGAGGATCACCATGAAACGGCTTGCCGTCCTCGTAGTCGCAGTCGCCGCCTTCGGGATCGCCCCGGCCGGGATCGCCGGCGCTGAAAGCGGAATTCCCTTGGAGTACAACAACACCGAGGAGATCACTGCCAACGGGCCAGTCGTCCTGCAAACCGGCTCGACGGTGATCGATCTGCTCGCGTACATCGGCGCGGGATGCATAGGCAGCTGGAGCCCGGCTCCGCCCGCGCACTGCCTCTGACAATTCGACGCGGCTGCCATGGGAGCCCGTGCACGCAGACCATATCCGCGAACTCCGGTCGAAGCCGGTTCGACACCATCTCGCGCCCGCTAGCACCGACCTCGCTCCCACCCGCGACACTCTGAGACAATGGGGACGTGAGCACCACCATCAGCCACAAGCGTGGACATCGACTCGGCGACCCGACCGGCGCCGCGACCGGGACAGCGGCGCTCGTCGCCCGGTAATTCGATGTCTGACCACGAAGTACCGGAATCACGATCCGCGCCGAAGACAACAGGGGCGGGCGCGCCGAAAGTTGTCCAGCTGCCGCGGCGTCCCCGACGGGTGGCGGACGACGCCAAGCCTGCTCGTAAGACGTGGCGTTCAGAGGGCGCCCGGGTCAACGATCCGGCGCCGACCAGGCCCGTCATGCGGTCGGAATTGCAGCGAGAGACCGGGTCGTGGCCGGCGGATTCGAGTACCGCGTGGCATGGTCCCGCGGTGGCTGATACCGGCCCCGCAGTGGCCGATGAAGGTCCCGCATCGGTTCATGCGGGCCCGGCCGATCAGGACGCAAGCGTCGTCGACCTCGACGAATTGCGACGGAAGCGAGCCGGTGAACGCGCCCCCGCCGCCGGAATCCGTCGCATCGCCAAACCGCGCCGAATCGGCAAAGGTCCTGGTGATCGATCCGGTGCCGAAAGCGGCGACGGCAACCCGGACGAGGCTCATGATTCTCCGTCGACCGACGGATACACCGGTCGCCACCGCAAGTAGCCCCGGGTGGCGTGAGCTGAGATCGCCGCGCCACCAAATTTGTTCTATTTGCCCGTTTTTGGCGTTTTGACTACCCTCAGACCACCATCGAAGGTACGGGGGGACGGTCGTGGATCTACATCAACTTCGGTACGCGAATCCGGGCAGCTGGCAAGCCGCAGCCGACGATCTGCTGGCGGCGGCCAAGGATTGCGAGGAGGCCGTCGCCGAGATCCATGCCAACGGATCGCGGCGGCTCGAGGAATCCTGGACCGACTATCTGGGCGAGCTCGTGCGCGGGCGGATCTCCGATGTCACGGGGAAGCTGGAGGAGATCGGTGTCCTGTTGCGGGGCGCCGTCACCGCGCTGGACACGCTCGAGGATGCGGCACGGATCGCGCAGGCACAGGCCGGTTCGGCGATCACGGCGGGAACGGTCGCGGGCCTGGACCTCGAGGGCGATGTTCTCGTGGTCCCGGCCGGGCATCACGATCCGGAGACCGCGGCGGACGACTGCCGGCGATACAACGCGCTGATCAAGGATGCGATCGATGCGGCGGATCGCGCCGACCAGGAGGTCGCCGGCGCGCTGCGCAAACTGAACATCAACGTCGACACCAGCTCGCTCGATGACGCCCTGAAACAGCAGTCCGCGGCGGTGGCCGACGCGCTCGACGCCATTCGCGAGACCCTGCCGCAAGGTCAGCCCGCCGATGTGGTCAAGGCATGGTGGGACTCGCTGCCCGTCGATCGGCGCAAGCAACTCATGTTGGCGGTGCCGGTCGAACTTCACGATCTCAACGGGATCCCCGACAGCGTGAAGAAGGAACTCGAAGGTTCCAACGGCTACAACGCGGTCAAGGCGGTGCAGTTCGCTCGCGACCACGCGAACGATACGTCGATCGACAAGTTCCAGAACAATTGCGCGAACTTCGTCTCCACCACTCTCGCGTCGGCCGGTCTCGATTACAAAGGCACTCTGACCACCGATTCGGACGGCTGGAACCGCAGCCGGGCATCGGGAATCGACTTCGATCCGCCGGGGCCTGGCTCCCTGCAGGGACTGAGCCACAGCGACACCTGGTTCAATGCGGAGAAGCAGAAGAATTTCTTCCTGAACAACGGAGCGCAGGAGGTCGGGACGGCCGGGGCGAAACCAGGCGATCTCGTGTACTGGGAGCACACGCAGAACGTCGGCGACTACAAGCCGGGCGAAGCGCACCACACGGCGGTCGTGACCGCCGTACTTCCCAACGGTGACATTCTCTATTCCCAGCACACGACGAACGGGAAGGATTTCAGCCTGACCGACCGGATCGGATTCTCGAATCAGGACGGCGGCACACAGAACGTCCGGATCATTCGGCCGAAGGAGACCTGGTAGTTGAAACGCCCCACGATCGTGTCAGCCGCACTGTTCCTCGCCTGCTTCGCAGCTGCCGTTCTCCTCCTTGCGGTTGCCGATCACAAGCTGAATGAGCGGGCCGAAGCGCTTCTCGAATCGCATTGTGCGCGAAGCATTCCCGTTCCGGCGGCGGCCACCGCTTCGAGCTGGGCCGCGACAGTTCTGTTGATCTGCGCTGCCGCGGCAGCAGTGGTGTTCCTCGTGTCCGCCACGCGTTTCTCCTCGACGCCGGCGAAGGTCCTCGGGATCGTTGTCGCGGCCTCGGCGGTGATCATCAGCATCGGTTACGCGCTGGTCGTGGGATCCGCACTGCTGCAACCGAATACCGATGAACCGATCTCGCCTCGCTACCATCCGTGCGTAGCGTTCTTCTGACAGGACCTCACCATGACAGACGTCTGCATCGACCCCGCGACGGCGCAACAGGCCGGGGTGGACATCTCCACCAACAGCAACGAATCCCGAACCCGCGTCGAGCAACAATTCGACGAGATCGAACCGGCGCGGCAGGCGAACGAAGGCTGGCAGACCGGGCCCGCGCTCGTCGAATTCGCTTCGGCGCGAAAGCAGGACATCCTGTCGAGCCTGGCGGAACTCGAGAGCATCGGAAAGAAGATCGTCGAGATCGTCAGCGCGCGCACGAGTGTCGACGAACGCTATGCGACCAGTCTCGGTCGCATCGGCAAGGCCGTGGACTCCATGTCCGAATAACAGTGGGCCACTGTGCGAGTGTCACCCCGGCATGGCCGGCTTGTTGTTCAAATTCAGTGGCTCGGTGCGGGGGAAGGTCACCGGCAAGGCCGTCAATGCTCGGTGGAACGGGCCTGGGCGCCAGCTCGGGGCGTCGGTTGCGAGTTCGATTTCGGGCAGAGCGTCGAGGAGTTGGTCGATTGCTTCCTGGGCGATCAGGTACGCGATCGACTGGGCGGGGCACGCGTGGGGACCGATGCCCCAGGCCAGGTGGGATCGGTTGCCGGTCATATCGTCGCTGCGAATGACGGGATCGTTGTTGCAGGCCGACATACTGATCACGACCGGCTGATTGGCGGGTAGCCAGACGTCGTCGATCAGCATCGGCTGGCGGGGGTAGGTGATCAGCAGGTTCGCCAGCGGCGGGTCGTTGAACAACACCTCGTCCACCGCGTCGCGGGAGGAGAGATTTCCGCCGAGCACACTGCCGCCGAAACGGTCGTCGGTGAGTACCAGCAGCAGGGTGTTGGCGATCAGGTTCAGCTCGAATTCGATTCCGGTGCCGTAGATCTGCGACACATGATGCGAGACCTCGGTATCGTCGAGGGCGGCCGGATGTTGTTGCAGGACCGACGTGATGTCGTTGCTCGGGGTGGCTCGTTTGAGGCGCACCAGGCCCATCAGCGCCTCGCCGAGAATGCGGTTGCCTTGTTCGGCGTCGACACCTTCGAGCAGCTTGGCCGTTCCGGCCGCGACCTGCGCGCCGATCTCCGGCGGGCATCCGAGCATGACGTTCACGAGCTCGAATGCCAGTGGATAGATGTACTGGGTGATCAGTTCCGCCTGGCCGTCCTGGCAGAAGCTGTTGATCAGGGGAAGTGTGGCCTTCTCGACCGCCGCGCGCAGCGAGTGCAGATCGACCGCGTCGATACCGGCGGTGATGGCCTCACGGTACCGATGGAAATCGGAGCCGGAACTTCTGCTCGCCATCGGGCGCCATTCCAGCAGCGGGAGGATCGGGCAGTCCGAGGGCACCGTCTGCTGCCACACGCGCGGGTCGGCGGGAAAGTGTTCGGGATCGTTGAGAATGCGCACCGCGGTGCGGTAGCCGATCACCAGGGTCGCGGGCACGCCCGGCGCCAGTTCGACGGGTGCGAGTGAGCCGTATCTGCTGCGCATTTCGCGGTAGACCCGATGCGGGTCGTCGGAGAAATCGGGGGTGTACAACGGGACGCGCGGGCCGTCGGAACTCGTCGGCGAGCCGTGGGCAACGGGACACATCGTCGGGCGGGTCGGGAACTGCGACGTAGTCATCAACCACTCCAGTTGTCGTATCGCGCGCCGTATCGAACTGCTCGAGGGGATGTCGCGCGCGTCGAAGGCTGCGCTGGTCGCGCCCGGACGACCCTGGCCGGGACGACCATCGGCAGCACGATGATCATTCGTGGTACAGCGTTGGTGCGTCAGACGCCGAGGGCGCCCAGGGAATCGTTGTCGTCGATGGCGGTGGTGATGCGCCGCAACAGGGTCAGGCAGGTTTCGTTCGACTGCATCTTGGGCTGGTAGCTCGCGCGTCCGATGGTGAAAGCCCATGCGGCGTAAGCGAACATCGACTGCTGGCGGTAGAGCAACCAGGCGTCGTCGAAGGCCGGCGGCTTACCGCCCGCCGCCCCGAGTTCGTCCAGGTACACCGCGAGCAGGTCCCTGTCCCACACCCGGCGGTCTTCCGGCTCGCATCCGGAGTTGACGGTGTAGGCGAAATCGTGTGCCCATCCGCCTCGCATGACGACCTGCCAGTCCACGAAACCCATGCGGCCGGCGCTGGTGACGTAGGTCTGCCCGATGTGGGGATCGCCGTGCAGCAGCGTCGGCGGAACCTCCTCGGTCGCGATGGACACCGCCCGTTCGACACCGGCCCACAGCCGTTCGCTGCTGCCGTGCAGGGCCGGCGGAACGACCTCCTCCGCGCGGCGAAGGCCCACCTCGCACCGCTTCTTCATATCGATCGCGGAGAGGTACACGTCGAGCATGTACGCCGGGGTGTTGAGGGCGTCGATCGCCTCGGATTCCCAGAAGGTGCCGTGCAGCCGGGCGAGATTGCGGACCAGATCCTCGGCTTGTTCGCGAGTGATCGTGGCGGTGGGCTCGCTGAACACGGCGCCGCAGGTCGCGGCGATGTCCTCCATCAGCGCGATCGACCGCCAGGACGCCGGGTCGGACGCGCCCCAGTATCCGATCGGCGCCTCGATGTCGACGGCGGGCCGGAAGTCGCGGAAGAACCGGGTTTCCCCGTCGATCATCTTTCCGCCACCCAGCAGTATGCGCTGGCTGAAACTGGTGGTGGTCTTGGCGAACAACCGGGTCGGCAGCTGCGCCTGGCTTCCCGCCTCGTTGTATTCGACCCGGATCGCGACCCTCGTCGAGGTGCCGCTACTGCCGTTGGAGGTCTCGAAGCCCGTCACCTCGGCGCCGGGAACATCGCGGCACAGCACCGCGGTCAGCCACTCGGGGGTGACGTGGTCTCCGGAGATCGGCACGTCGTTCAGGGAGCGCGATCTCGGGCCGCGAATCTTCTCACCCAGCATCCGGGTACCAACGGTGGCAGAACGACCGAGCAACCAGAGCTTGTGATTCACGCACGTATCTCGATTCCACTGTAAGACAACGATTATCCGAGCGAACCGGCGCCCTCACCGATCCGGCGCCAGAAGCACAGTACCTTACAGCACTCGAAAGCATTGCAAGACAATAAAATACCGATTGCCTCAATTCTTCGACGCCACCCGCGGACAGGCGGATGGAGTTACCCGCCGGTATCCCGAGGGTAGCCGAGTCCGCTCTCACGCCATTCGAAACAGACTGCGCGGCAGGTATTCCCCAATCGCGGAAAACCGCCGGCGCTTGCGCGTCGGCTGAATCGGCGCAGCGGGTCACCATCGGTCGGCCCCGCCGGTTCATTCCGGCGCGGAGTCACGGCCGTCGGCCGCGATCAGCAGCGCGGCGAAGGCGAGCGGCGCTATCGTCTGATAACCGATCCAGAGCTCGCCGGCCGTCCGGTTGCCCTGCCATGCCAGCAGCAGCGCGACGACGGTCACGATCGACCAGCCGCTGTCGTAGCCGATCATGAGCCGCATATACGTGCTCACCGGGCGGTTGCGCAGGTAAGCGAGTTCACCGCCACCGGCGATGAGCAGAGTTGCGGCGCAGGCGATCAGCAGCCAGGTGGCGACGCCGAGTCGATGACTCAGCGATTCGGCACCGACGATATAGACGGCGGCGAGCAGTATTTTGACCGCGCCGTCGGCAAGAATGCCGACGGCTTGCCCGGTGATCGGCGTCAACGGAGTGCGAATCATCGTTCCCTCTCGATATGCGGCGTCACACGACGGCGTCGACACGAAAGACGGCGCAGCGGCTCGCCGCGTCGGCGAAGCTGTCCGGCGAGCCGGATTCCACCAGACCATTTCTGACGAATGCCTGTGCGCCCCTCGGGTTTTGCTTAGGAAAGGCGCGTAGCACGGGCCCGCGATGTTGTTCGGGCACTTCGATCAGGTCGACGGTCCGGGACTTGCGGCCGCGCGTGAGGACGCCACGGCCGGCGGCTCGGGCATTCTCGACCCACTCGGCATCGGGGTATGCCTGCACGAGGTACTGGACGCTGTCCAGCTGTATCGGGGCGACGGGAGTGGTTCGGGGATTTCCCGTCGAACGACCGGCCACGGTGAGCAGGTGAATGGGGCCGAACGGCAGGCCGATGCGATGGGCGAGTACGACGATGCGATTGCGGATATCGCGTCGCGCGGAGGGCGACCGGCGCGGATTTTCCCGCATCGGCCGGATACCGTCGTCGGTCGAGGTGAATCCGACCACCGCGACGATCACCAGAATGAATGCGACTACGGCGCAACCGGTTCGGGTGAAATGAAACAATTCCCAGCGTCGCAGGGTATCGGCGTAATCCGCGGGCGCGGTGCCCACCGCCCATTGTTTGATCTGCTGGTTGATCGGCACATTCCCGAATCGCGTCACCAGGAACGAGAGAACCACCAGCACGGTGGCGCACGCGGCGACCCGGCGCCGCCCTCCCCGCGATCGCACCGCGAGCACCAGGGTGGCGAGCACCGCCAGCGCCATCAGCGATTGCATGACCGGACCGTTGACTCGCATGAGCGCGACGTGAAACGTGAACCGGACCTCGAGAGGCACTTCACGAAACGCGTACAGCACGTTGACGGCGCCGTAGCCGAACGCTCCGGCCAGGAGACCGGGGAACAGGAGTGCGGCTCCCCGGATGGACTTCGACAGCATCGAGACTCCCATCGGAATATCGCAACATCGAGTTGCGATATCGTCAGGATGCCCGCCCGTCCGCGATATCGCAACTAGGAGTTGCAATGAGTTCGTCCGCGCCTCTGGGACGTGGGCCGAAGGTCCGCGCCGCCGTGCTCGCCGCCACCGTCGACGAGCTGAGCGAACGGGGATACGCCGCGTTCACGATCGACAACGTCGCCCAGCGCACCGGCGTGCACAAGACCACCGTCTATCGGCGATGGCCCGATCGCGACAGCCTGATCGCCGAGGCGCTGGCCGAGAGTGTCGCGACGGAAATCCCCATCCCCGATACCGGGTCGGTCGACGAGGATCTCCGCGCGCTCGCGCGCAGCCTGGTCGCGTGGACCACCAGCGCCTCCGGCCGGGCCATTCTGGCGGTGATGGTGTCCACCGCGGCGGGCCTGCCCGCGCCTCCGAACTCCGCACGGCACGTCTTCCGCGATCGGATCCGGCAGACGCTGCCGGTCGTGACGCGGGCGGTCGCTCGCGGGGAGCTGCCCGAGGGCACCGATCCGGCGGAGATGATCAAAACGCTTGTGGCGCCGATCTATTTCCGCGTACTGATCACCGGGGAGCGGGTAGACGACAGCACCGCCGATGCCGCCGCGAGGGTGGCGCTGACCGCGGCGCGTGCCCAGCTGTTCACCTGAACGCGCGTTCGCGGATTCGGTCGCTCAGTCGGCAGTCGTCCCCGGCATCGCATCCCTGCCCCATGTGGTGAGCCGCAGACGGCTCTCGCTGTTGTGCCAGTGCGTGATCGAGGCGTTGGGCACCGGCGGCAGTTCGGCAGGGGGCGGCGCGCCCACGCCGGCCAGGACATGCGCGGCGGTGACGACGACCGCGTCGTGCGCGACGATCAGAATCCGCTCGGCGGTGGTCCGGTCGAGTTCGGTGAGCAGATCGCGCATCCGCAGCGCGACATCGGCCGGCGATTCCCCGCCCGGCGGACGATAGAACCATTCGCCGAGGCGGGCGCGGCGCTCGTACTCCTGCGGCGCTCGGCGTCGAATCGCTTGCGGCGTATGCAATTCGAAGATCCCCATCTCGCGATCACGGCAGCGTTCGTCGGTCACGGCGGGTACGGCTCCGGCCCCTTCGGTGATGCCGTCGGCGGCGCGGGCCATCGTCGCCCAGGTCTGCTGGGCGCGCACATACGGCGAACACACCACCAGTTGCGGCGCCCGATCCGGCCTCAGGCCGGCCAGCCACCGTCCGAGCCGAGCGGCCTGCTCGTATCCCGTGGGCGTCAGCTCGACGTCGGAGTCGTTTCCCGGTAAGGGCTCGTCGGCACCGGCATTGAACGCGGCATTGGCCCGGCTTTCGCCGTGGCGGATGATCCAGAGGTCGCGCATGCGATACCGCGGCGGAATTCCTGTCGAGCGGTCCTCGCCTGCCTGCGGGGATGCGCCCGTCGGGTCCGGGCCCATTGCCGTCATCGGATCCTCCCTGTTTCGGGTCCCCTGGACCGGAAACGCGCGCGCTCCGGGAACCGCGGTTCTACACGAGCCTCGTCAGCGTGTTGCGCCGATCGAGAAGACGATGTCGATCAGGCGGGTGAAGCGGGTGGTCAGGTCGTCGGCGGATTCTTCGGGATGTGCGCGCGCCCAGGCCATTACCGCGTCGACCGCGGCGGTCCAGATGCCGGCGAGCGCTTCGATATCGCGTTCGTCGGTGTCGCCCAGGGCGCCGAGGAACCGGCGCACGCCCGAGTCGGCGTGTGCGGCGATCCGGTTGCGGCAGCCGTGCACCAGATCCGCTACCGCGCCGGTCGCCGGGGCGGTCGGGTCGTGGATGATCCGCCAGGCGGTGCGGTCGGGGCCGAGGGTGTCGAAGAGGCCGCGCAGTGCGTTACCCGGCATCGCGAAAGGTGCTGTGGCGGGGTTCATTTCGTCGTCGAGGCGTTCCAGTAGCGGGTCGGCCACGGCGGTCAGGCACTCCGCGTAGAGCTGTTCCTTCGAGGTGAAGTGCTGATAGACCAGCGCCTTGGAGATGCCCGCGCGCCCGGCGATGGACACCATCGATACGGCGGCGAACCCGCGTTCGGCGAACTCCCGCATGGCGGCGATGAGGATCTTCTCGCGGCGGTCCTGCGCGGGCATGCCCTTGGTTCCGAGTCCGGCGGCCGTTGACATGTGCCCGAACTTACCCTACGGTCACTTCCATTGAAGTGACCGTAGGGTCATATAGCCGTTCCGGAGAGTGCCTGCGATGACCCTGTGGGAACAGATCAACCAGCCGGTGACCTACGCGGTGCCGTTCTTCGTACTCGCGATGGTCCTGGAGATCGCCGCCCTGCGCGGTCATGCCGAAGACCGCGCCGGCTACGACGTGACCGATGCGCGAACCAGCCTGACCATGGGTTTCGTCTCCCTGTTCATCAGCGGTGCCGCCAAATTCGCCGCACTCATCGGCTACGCCGTGCTGTACGTGCACGCGCCGTGGCAGGTCGATCCGCGCAATCCGCTGTCGTGGCTGGCGGTCATGCTCGCGGTGGATCTGCTCTGGTACGCCTATCACCGCCTCGCGCATCGCGTCCGGGTGGTGTGGGCGGCGCATCAGGTGCACCACAACAGCCGGTACTTCAACTACGCGACCGCGCTGCGTCAGAAGTGGAATCCGTGGTTCGAACTCCTGGCCTGGGTGCCGCTGCCGCTCTTGGGCGTGCCGCCGTGGATGATCTTCACGGCCTGGTCGTTCAACCTGATCTACCAGTTCTGGGTGCACACCGAGACCATCGGGAGGCTGCCCCGCTGGTTCGAATTCGTCTTCAACACGCCGTCCCATCATCGCGTGCACCATGCCAGCGATCGGGAATATCTGGACCGCAACTACGGCGGCATCCTGATCCTCTGGGACCGCATGTTCGGCACCTTTCGCGCCGAAACCTTCCGCCCCACCTACGGGCTCACGAAGAACATCGAAAGCTCGAACGTCCTCACACTCCAGTACTACGAATTCGGCGCGCTGTGGCGAGATATACGCTCCACCAGACGAATTCGCGAATGGGCCGGATATCTGTTCGGGCCACCAGGGTGGCAGCCCGGCGCCACGGACCCGAGCGAGAGCGGAGATCGGCTACCTCGCTGACCGCACCGGGATCAGCTCCGGTCGCACGCACCGGCGAAATCGGGAGCGACGCACCCCGGCCTGCGGGAGGATTCGACGAATGTCCGCCCATGATCGGCAGCGGAAACCGGGTCGGTTACCGTGCCAGGGTGACCGACCGTATGCGCCCGACCTGTGTGGTGGTGATGGGGGTCTCCGGTACCGGGAAATCGACGGTCGGTCGTCTGCTTGCCGACAGGCTCGGCATTCCGTTCGCGGATGCGGACGATCTGCACTCCCCCGCCAATATCGCGAAGATGTCCGCGGGTATTGCGTTGACGGATCAGGATCGCGGACCGTGGCTGGCGGCGGTGGGGCGCTGGTTGCACGAGCGCATGGTCGAGAAGACCGGTGGTGTTATCGCGTGCTCGGCGCTGAAGCGGAGCTATCGCGATATCTTTCGGACCGCCGCGCCCGAGGTGTTCTTCGTGCATTTGACCGCGAATCGCGAGGAATTGATCGAGCGTATGACCGGCCGCCGTGGCCACTACATGCCCGCCTCCCTGATCGATTCGCAACTGCGCACGCTCGAGCCACTGGACGCCGCCGAACGCGGGGTTGTTCTCCCCACCGATCGCGCACCGGAAGTCCTCGCGGAGAATGCCGCCGCGCTGCTGCACATCGGGTAGTGCGTTTCCGGGTCGGCGCCGACGGCACACGGTCGATGTCTCGGTGATCGGGAGGTGTGCCCTGGCCCGCTCACGGGAGTTCTAGCGTCGACGCGTGCCGCGCAACCAGACCTTTCCCCACCTGCTCGCCCCCGGGACGATCGGCCCGATGACGGTCCCCAACCGCGTCGTTCTGCCCGCGATGGATATGAACCTCTGCGACGACGGCGAGATCGAGCAGGGCGATATCGATCATTTCGCCGCCCGTGCGGCCGGCGGGACGGGGCTGATCATCACCGGATGCTGTGCCGTCGCCTACCCGGTGGGCTGTGCGAGCACCAAGGAACCCGGGCTGTCCGAGGATCGGTTCATTCCAGGTCTCCGCGCACTCGCGGACGCGGTCCATGCCGCGGGCAGCAAATTATGTGTGCAGATGACGCATCACGGGAAGATCGCCCGGATCGATACCGTGCAGGGGCGGCCGCTGCTGGTTCCGTCGGCGCCGCGCGGCTCGGCGGATATGTCGGCGCTGGCCGACAACACCCCGGAAGAATTGCAGAAGCTGGCGGCTGTCACGGGCGGTAAGCAGGCGACCTACCGCGAAGCCACACAGGACGATATCGATTGGGTCGTGCGGTGTTTCGCGGAGGCCGCGGGGCGGGTGCAGGCGGCCGGTGGCGACGCCGTCGAAATTCATTGCGCGCACGGGTACATACTCGGCGGCTTCCTGAGCCGGGCGGACAACAAGCGAACCGACGAATACGGTGGCTCGCTGGTGAATCGGGCGCGATTGGCGGTCGAGGTGATTCGCGCGGTCAAGGCGGAGGTCGGCGATGCGCTGGCGGTTCTGGTACGGATCGCGGGGCGTGAATTCGGTGAGGACGATGCGCTGACCACCGAGGAGGCGAAGCAGGCATCGGCGTTGTTCGAGGCGGCCGGCGCGGACGCGATTCATGTCACCGGCTGGGGCCGAAACCCGTTCTCCAACTTCACCGATGGGCCGCTGCCCGACCGCGTCGGCGCCTATACGGAATTGGCGGGCGAGGTGAAGAAGGCCGTCTCGATTCCCGTGATCACTGTCGGCCGGGTATTGCCGGAGATCGGTGAGAAGGTCATCGCCGAGGGCAAGGCGGATTTCGCGGCGATGGGACGGCAATTGCTCGCCGACCCGGAATTGGTGAACAAGTTGCGTGCCGGGACACCGCAGAACGTTCGGCCCTGCATCAATTGCTATGTGTGCGTTCAGGAGAACTTCTGGGACGACACCCCGCTGTGTGCGGTGAACCCGGCACTCGGCGACGAGCGAGTCCTTCCGTTGGTTCGCGGCACGACATCGAAACGTATCGTCGTGGTCGGGGCCGGTCCCGGCGGGCTCGAGGTAGCCCGTCTCGCGGCCGAGCGTGGACACCGAGTCACGGTGCTGGACAAGGCGGATCGCCTCGGAGGCACCCTCTGGTTCTCCAGTCTGACCACTCCCGACAACGAGCGCCTGCTGAACTGGCTGAAGAGCCAAGTGGAGCAACTCGACATCGATATCCGGTTGAAGACCGAGGCGACCGTGCCGTTGATCCGGGCGCTGAATCCCGACGTGGTCGTTGTCGCCACCGGCGCGGTGCGGGATCGACCGGCGGTCCCCGGCAGCGATCTGCCGCACGTGCACACCGGTGATACGTTGCGCGCCTTGATGACCGGTGTCGGAGACGTATCCCGGGTGCCACCGTTGCTGCGCACCGTCGCGAAGCTGGGCAAGGTTTCCGGTGTCACGAAGAGCCCCGGCGCGATCCGATCGGTGACGCGCAGATTCCTGCCGATGGGCAAGAACGTGGTCGTGATCGGCGGTTCGCTTGTCGGACTCGAACTTTCGGAATTCCTGGCCGAACGCGGACGCGCTGTGACGCTACTCGAGGAAGGTCAGCAGCTGGGCGTGCCGATGGCGATGCCTCGGCGGTGGACGGCCGTTCGGCATGCCGGCGAGGCGGGCGTCACCATTCACCGGCACGCGACCGTGCAGCGAATCACCGAGCGGCACGTCGAATTTCGCGTCGGCGACCGGATTTCGACGGCGGCGGCGGACATGGTCGTGGTCGCCTCGGGTGTTTCTGCACAGGCGCCCCTGGCCGACGCGCTGGCGGGGCTGGCTCCCGAGGTGCATGTGGTGGGTGACGCCGGATCGGTCGACTACATCGAGGGCGCGATCCACTCGGCATGGAAGGTCGCGGCAGCGCTGTAAGTCAGCTCGGGCGCAGCGAATTCGGCTCTCACGGTACACCCTGGCGATTTCAGGCTCAGAGTCGCAGGAGTTTCCTTATCCCCCAGCGCATTCCACGTCCGATGCCGACCAGGAACACCACGATCGCCACCGCGCCCAGTGCGCAGCGCAGCCAGTACGCCGCGCCGACCGGGGCCTCACCCATGGCCGCGTGCAGGCCGTTCTGCCATGCCGCCGCACGCACGACGACCGCCGTCACCACGAATCCGCAGAGCAGCAGGATCGGGACGCGGTGGCGGCCGAAGCGTTCATCGATATCGAAACGCCAGTGGCCCAGAGTCGTTCGCACCAAACCGGCCACTCCGATCGCGAGTGCCACCGGCACACCGGTGAGGATGGCCTGGGATACCGAGGTGCGCGGCAGGACTGCCGGAAGCAGCGACATCACGACGGCGAGGGTGACGGCGACGACGGTATCGATGCGCGGGCGCACGTGGAGGGACCGATTGCGGCGCGGCTTCGTCGTCGCGTCGGACCGGGGGGTTGTGCTCTCCACTGTCATAGCGGTCACCCGGCGGCACCGGCTTCCGCGACGGCGTTCGGGGCCGCCAGGCGAGCCGGCCGCAGGCGCCGCCACGCCACGATGCCGACGATCGCCGCCGAGACCGCTCCGACCGCGGCTGGACCCCCGAAGTGGAGCAGCTGATCGCTGAGCCGTTCGCCGGACAGTTGCGCGCCGAACAGAAACTCCGGGTCCGGGGTGGCGTAGTTCTGCCGCCGGGAATTCAGGTCGACGCCCGTGGTGGCGACCGTCGCCAGGACATCGCAGCGGGCGCGGGCGGCGGTGTCGGCGCGCGTATCGCAGGCGGCGTGCATGCGGCGCTGCAGGGTGGCGTCGATGGCTTGGCGTGCCCACGGCTGCAGCGGTTGCTGCCGCTGTTCGGCGTATCGCAGCATGTCGTAGCCCAGGTCGTGAGCCTTGCAGGCCTCGGTGAACTCGGCGGGAAGCTGGATCGGCGATGAGCAGTCTCCGTCGGGATCGACGAGAATCCCATTCTCGACCACCGGTCGATAGCCCGCCTCGGCCGCGAAATCAGCGGGCAGGGCCACCGACCACGGGTGGTCGCCGACCAGATCGGTGACGGCCGCGCGGGCCGGCGCATTCTCCACACCCGGCTTCGCCACCGCCGCCGAGGCGGGCATGGCGGGCGCGAAGGCCAGCGGCACCATGGCTGTCATCACCGCCAGCATCACCGAGACGACCACCTGGCGGACCTTGCCCAGGCGTCGTGGCCGGCGATCTCGGGCGGGTGCGGTGGGCGTCGATTCCGGCAGGGCATGCGGCCCGGCCGGACCCGGTGATGCGTCGGTCATGGATGCCGAAGGTAACCGATTCAGCTGAGAAAGACCGACTCGTGGGCGTCAATTCTTCATCAGCCCGATCCAGATGTGGTCGCGGGCGCGGGTCAGCGCCACCATGGTCTGCCGCGCCGCCAGCTCCGCCCGGTCGCGCTCGCTGCCGCGCAAACGGTCGACGGGTGCGGTCGGCGCGTCGGTGAGGTGGAACACCGCGGCGAAGTCCATCCCCTTGGCGCGATGCACGGTTCCCACCTTCACCGCATCGTGCTGGGTGCCGTCGTAGTGTTCGAGCGAGACCGCGGGAATTCGCTTGCGGCGCAGTGCTGCTCGGATCCTTTCGGCCTGTCGGTCGGTGTCGGTGATCACGGCGACGTCGGAGTGCGGATATCCGGAGTCGGTCAGCGCCGCGATCACCTTCTCCTCGGCCCGCGACCGCGAGAAGGTTTCCGAGCGGGCGGTACCGCCCGGCACTACGACCTCGCTGTCGCGCAGGACGAAGCCCGGTGCGCCGTCGAGGTCGTCGACCGTATTCGTGGCGTCGACCCGCTTGGCGTAGTCGTGCACGGCCGCGCGATTGCGGTAGTTGGCGCGCAGCACCGCGCCGCGGCCGACGATCGGGATGCCGGCATCGGACAGGCGCCAGCCGCCGGGATAGACCTGCTGCTGGCCGTCGCCGACCAGTAACAGCGGCGAGGTGGAGGTACCACCGGCGATCTGGTGCACAAGTTTGAGTTCCATCAGCGTGAAGTCCTGGACTTCGTCGACAACCACCAGGTCATAGGGTGCGTCCAGCGGCGCCGCGCGCAGTTCGTCGATCGCCAGATCGATGACGTCGTTGAAATCCACCGTCGCGAGGTCCTGCAGCGCCGCCTGATACGGCAGGTACAGGTGAGCCCAGACGAGCTCGCGGTGCGTTTTGTCCAGTCGCAGGCCGTTTCGACCCACCCGGTCGATCTTCAGATAGAGGTCGCGATCGATACCTTGGCCCTTGATCACCCGATGCAGTTCGTCCTTCCAATAGCTCGGATTCGGTTCGAGGGGTTCGAGGTGGCGGCGAGCGTTGCGCCAGGCGTGGTAAAAGGCGTTGTCGCCGCTGCCCAGGCGGCAGCCGATATCGCGGCTGCGCAGAAACTGAGTGGTCCAGGCGTGGAGTCCGGCGAACTCCACCCGCTCACCCGCATGCGGTGCGAGGCGCCGGAAGCCCGATTCGTGATAGGCCGGCAGCGTGCGCACGAAACTGGTGAAGAGCTGCCGCCCGGCGCCTTCTTTGGACATCCGAGCCATGCGATGCAGGGCGACGACGGTCTTCCCGGTCCCCGCCGGACCACTGAATCGCGCGGGGCCGTTGTAGTTTCGGTAGACGAGGTCGAGTTGGGCCGGGTCGAGAAACGTCATCCATTCGCTGAGAGGTCGCTTCCACGCTCGCGCTCGTTCGTCCGCACGCAGTGTCGTCGTCTCGAAAAGCCCGTCGGCGGGCAGGGTTTCGGGCGCCGCAGTGCTGTCCGCGGACAGCAGTGCGAACCAGGTGTTGCGTTCGGCCACCGTCATCGCGATCTGCCGGGCGCTCCGGCCGGACAGGCGCGCTTCGGCGAACAGCCGCGCGGCGATGGTGGCCGGATCGACCGCGACGTAGCGGGCCTCGACCGGAGTGTCGGACGCCTCGTCCATCAGCAGCAACACCTCGATCATATGCGGCACATACCGGGTGCGGCCCGCGGTGAGATTCGCGAACGTCTCCTCCGCACGCCACCGGATCCGGCGCAATTCCGCGGCCGACGGCACCACCTCGGTGAGGACCAGGGCGAAGACGCCGCCCGGGCCGACGGCATAGGCGTCGAAGCGATCCGAACGGCTGTTCTCGCGTTCCACGAGCACATGCCAGCCGTTGCGCATCAGCGGCACCGACAGGAACCGGCGCCAGGCCGGCGTGAGTACGGTCAGTTCGCCGAGCTGTTGCGCCACTCTGTGGCGACGCCGCTCGAAATCGATATCGGCCATCACGGGCCCCCTTACCGGCGTAGCCGGGCGGGTCCGTGGTGGAGCCGCCACACCCCTGGCTACCAAAACCTGTGTCTATCAAGGTATTACATCGCATGAGGGAGTGCAGAGGATACGGCCGGAGAAGCTCGGCGTGAGCGGTCTACGTCGGCCGATCCCGTTCGGCGGCATCGAGATCCGGCGTCCACGCGACGCCGTTGATGTGGCTGCCGCCGTCGACGAACAGGGTGTTTCCGGTCAGATACCGCGAGTCGTCGGAGGCGAGGAATACGACCACGGGCGCGATGTCGTCGTACGGATCACCGATGCGCCCCATGGGGTTTGCCGCGTCCGCCATCGCTTCCATCTCGGGGTGTGCGCCCAGTACGCGCAGGAAGCTGCGGCTCTTGGCGGCCGGGCAGACCGCGTTCACCGTCACGCCGGTGGGCGCCCATTCGCGGGCGGCGGTACGGGTCAGGGCGCGCAATGCCTCCTTGGCGGCGTTGTATTCGAGCGAACCCATATGAGCGTTGACGCCGTTGAGGCTGCACATGTTCACGACTCGCCCCCACCCGCGGCTGCGCATATGCGGAAAGGCGGCGCGCATGGCCCAGAACGGACCGTAGTAGCCGAGGGCGATGCCGTGCGCGAGTTGTTCGTCGGACTTGTTCTCGACGCGGCCGATCGTTCCTCCACCCCAGGCGTTGTTGACCAGGATGTCGATGGAGCCGTATTCGGAAACCGCTGTCCGTACGACGTTTTCGACGTCCTCGCGGTGGCGGATGTCGGCCGCGACGAATCGGCCGCCGTTCTCCTCGGCGACCGTGCGGCCCGATGTTTCGTCGAGGTCGGTGATCACCACCCGCGCGCCTTCGTCGGCGAACCGGCGGGCGATCCCCGCCCCGATACCGGCGGCGGCCCCGGTCACCACCGCGACCTTGCCGGCGAGTTGTCCACTCATCGCGCCACGCCCTCGATTCCTGCGGTCAGCAGTTCGCGGGCTGCCGGGTCTCCGTCGACCGTGCGGGTGGTGCGGGCGGTGATCTGCCAGCGGCCGTCGATCCGGCGCAGGGTGAAGTGGTTGGCGCCGGTGCGGGCCACGACATTGCGGCCGTTGTGCTGGACCACGAGGACGGATTCGCAGACCGCGACCGCCTCGTCGCCGTCGACGGTGACCACCGCCGGCCCGTGGAAATGCAGGCAGCCTCGCCCGATCAGCCCCTGATGGGCGTCGGAGCCGACCATCGCGGCGACGTCGGCGCGGCCGCGCATCTGCCAGTCCTCGACGTCGTAGGTGCCCTCGGCCGACCACAGATCGGCGGCGGCGACGTTGCCCGCGTCGACCAGCGGGCCGTACGAGGCGATGATCCGCTCGATCGCGCGTTCGTCCTCGATCCGGGCGAGGCGGCGGTGCAGTTCGGCCAGTTCGGTCACGGCGAAATCCTTCCGATGGACAGGCGGCCGGGCCGATTCAGCGGTGGTCCGGCCCACTCGGGTCGAGTAATAGCGCACGCCCGGGTGAGGTGGTGCCGTCGTTCCGGCCATCGGGACCCGGTGAGCGTTCCGGTGGTGCGGATCACCGCGGCCCTGACGCCCCGATTCCGCCGAACAGCGCCGATGTAGCCTGGTCGGCCGTGGCGATGGCGGCCGTGGACCCGCCGTGCCGCTGCCCGCACCACCCTCTTCACGTCCCGGAGGTCTGCCATGACGACGTTGTCCTCGCCCCGTTCGGACGGTCCGGCGGCATCGCCGAACCGCTACGAACGCTTCGTCGCGTTGGGCGACAGCCAGACCGAGGGGCTGTGGGACGGCGACGACGGCACCGGTCTGCGCGGGTGGGCCGATCGGCTGGCCGAGCGCCTGGTTCAGGACAATCCGGAGATCCGGTACGCCAATCTGGCGGTGCGCGGTCGCCGCCTCGCGGAGGTCCGGGACGAACAACTCGACGCCGCCTTGGCGATGGACCCGGATCTGATCGGCATCTGCGCGGGCATGAACGATGTCACGGCTCCCGGCACCGATTTCGCCGCGGCGCTGGATCTCATGGAGGAGCTGTACGCGAAGCTGACCGCCTGCGGCGCAACGGTGGTGACGACGACCTTTCCCGATGTGCGCCGCATCGTGCCGCTGGCCGCCCGCTACATCGGACCACGCGTCGACCTGATCAACGATCGAATTCGCCTGTGCGCGAGCCGGTACGGCCTGCGCCTGGTCGATCTGTTCGGCGCCGCGTCGATGGTCGATCTGCGCATGTGGAGCGCGGACCGGCTGCACGGCTCCGAACTGGGCCACGAACGCTTCGCGCTGGCCGCCGCGGAGGCACTGGGTCTCGACGGCGCCGATCACAACTGGGCGCTGCCGCCGGAGGACTCCGAGCGTTTCCGCGCGGCCGGTGCGGTCGGCGAACTCGCCTGGGTGGCAGCGACATTGCGCCCGTGGGTGTGGCGGCGGCTGCGCGGCGTGTCGACCGGTGACGGCCGGCCGGCGAAACGCCCTGAACTGCTGCCGGTCATGCCGGGCGAAATGTCCTGAATAGCCGGAGGATTCGCCGCGCAGCAGTTTGTCCGCTTCGCCGGAAACCGAATTTTTCTTCGGGTCGGATCCCCCGCAGCGACCGGCGATGCGGTAAACAATTCGGGTGGACAGTGACGGTCGGCAGGACCGACGCGGGCTGAAACTCCTCACCGAACGGGCCGGCGAGCCGTTCGGGTTCGTCGCGTCGGCGTTCGAGCCGATACGACTGACGCAGGCGCGGCGCTGGGCCGAACTGTCCGTCGGCGAACTGGCGGACGCGGCAGGCCTGTCCGCCGCGGTCGTCGAACAGTACGAAATCGGCGCCGTACAGCCCGATCCGGACGTTCCGGCCGACCTGGCCAGGGTGTTGAAAGTCCCCGTCGACTACTTCGCCACCGGACGCCCGATGTGCCGGATCGACGCCGCGGACCTGCATTTCGACGATCCCGGTTCGGCCACCGCATCCGATCGGGCGAAGGCGGTGGCATTCGCGGAATACCTCTGGGAGTTGGCGTACACGTTGGCCTGCCGGATGCGGTTCCCGGCGCTCGACCTCCCTGCCTTCGAAGAAGGAACCGCGCCTGCCGACGCCGCGCGCCTGCTCCGCGACCACTGGGGCATCGCACCGGGTCCGCTGGCGCATCTCGGCGCGACACTCGAGGCGCGCGGCATCGTGGTGGCTTTCGCGCCGGCGACGAGTGCGGCCATGGCTCGGGTCGGCACCTACGCCGCGCACACCTGGGGGCGCTCGCTGATCGTCGTGGCCGCCCGGCACACGCAATGCGTCTACGGCTACCGGTTCGCGTGTGCGCGCGCACTCGGCCATCTGCTACTGCACCCCTGCCCGCTGCCGGGAGACCGGACGCAGGCGGAGGAAGCCGACCGGTTCGCCGCCGAACTGCTGGTTCCCGCCGATGACATGGATCAGCTGTTTCCGTCGCCGATCCACTTCCCCAGCCCGGCGGCGCTGGCACGGCAGTGGGGTGTGCCGACCGAGGTGATCAGGCGGATCGGCCAGGACCGAGGGCCCCGCATGCACATTCTCGAACCGACCCGGACGCTGGATCACGACCGTGAGCCGGTCGCCGAATATCCCGGCGAGGCCCCCGGATTGCTCGCGGAGGCCGTGGCGCGGGCACACAGCGCGGGGTTCGGGCGCGCCGAACTCACCGACGAACTGCGGTGGACCTCATGGCTTCTCGCCGAAGTCCTCGGCGAGGCGCAGGTCGGTCCGCACCTGTCGGTCGTGCACTAGCCCCGCACTTCCCGCATCACCTTGGCGAACCCCTCCATCGCGGGCTCAAATACGGTGACGTAGGAGAACCCGTAGCGTTCCCGGCGTTCGCGCACCTGATCGGCCATCTCGGCGGGTGTGCCGATCAGCAGGGTCGGCGCGTCCAGCACCTCGGCGACGCTCAAATGATCCATCTGCGCGGCGATCTCGGTGGCGGCGGCCTTACGGTCATGTGTTTCCACAACCTGCTGGACCAGGATGTTGAATTCCGGATCGCGGTCGTACTCGGTGACGAAACGCCGTGCCGCGGCAACACGTTCGTCGACCGTCTCGGCACTGGACAGGCGCATCGAGCCGTCGGTGGCGCCGGGGACGGATTCGCCACCGGTGAACGCGATGATGTCGGCGTGGCGGGCGGCCAGCCGCAGCATGCGGTTACCGCTGCCGCCCAGCAGAATGGTGGGATGCGGTTCGGGCAGCAGCCGCCGGAGTTCGGTCAGCGTCTTCTCGAGGTGGTCGACGCGGGTCCGCGGGGTGCCGAAATCGATGCCGGCTTCCTCGAATTCGTCTCGCACATAACCGGTTCCGAGGCCGAGCTCGAGTCGGCCGCCGGTGAGCTGGGCGGTGCTGACCACGTCGCGGGCCAGCAGGACCGGGTTCCAGAACGCGGCATTCAGGACGAAGGTGCCCACCCGCGGGCGTTCGGCGGCCTGCGCGGCGGCGAGCACCGACGGGAAGGGCGCCGGGAGTTCCAGGTGGTCGGGAACCAACAGCACGTCGTAGCCGAGCGATTCGGCCCGCCGGCATTTCGTGGCCCACTCGTCGGCGGACCCGGGATTGAGGAAGTTGACTCCAAAGCGGAATTCGCGCACTCCACGACTCTATAGGCGGCTACTCGGCCATCGCATGTTCGCGTTCGACAACGCTGGTCGGGATCTTCGGCAGGGCGGCCGGGTGTTCGTTGCGCAGCCAGGCCAGCAGTTCCTCGCGCACCGCACAACGCAGCGTCCACACGTCGTCGGCATTGCGGGCCGACATGGAGGCGCGGACCTGGATGCCGAAGGGGGTGCTGTCGGTGACCAGCAGATTCCAGCTGCGGCCGTCCCAATCGTCCCGGGTGCGCAGATAGTCGCGCAGATGTTCCCGCAGTTCGGCCACCGGCGTGCTGGTGTCCAGGTAGAGGAAGACCGTGCCGGTGATCTGCGGGCCACCCTTGGACCAGTTCTCGTACGGTTTGGAATTGAAGTACGAGACCGGCATGGTGAGCCGGCGGTCGTCCCAGATGCGGACGGTGAGGAACGACAGCGTGATCTCCTCGACGGTGCCCCACTCCCCCTCGACCACCACGGTGTCGCCGATCTTCACCGAATCACCGAACGCGATCTGGAGGCCGGCCACCAGATTGCCCAGCGTCGACTGTGCGGCGACACCGGCGATCACGCCGATGATGCCGGCCGAGGCCAGCAGTGAGGTGCCGAGGGTACGCAGGTTCGGGAACAGCAGCAGGATCGCGACCGCGGCGGTGGTGATCGCCAGCACCGTGGTGATGATGCGCCGGACCAGCGTCAGCTGCGTATGCAGCCGCCGCACCTTGGCGATGTCGCTGGTGCGATGAGCGTATTTGTCCAGCGTGTTCTCGGCGACCGCGTCGACGGCGCGCATCACCACCCAGGCGGCGGACAGGATCGCCACCGCGGCGAGGACGTTCAGCACGACCGCGTCGTGGCGCAGGTTGATCTCTGCCATCGGATAGGTGAAATGCAGGGCAATCGTCGCCAGGAACACCTGCAGCGGCAGGTGGATGCGACGCAGTAGACCGGGCAGTCGGTTAGCGGGATGCTTCTGCGCGGCGTGACTCAACAGGCGGTCGACCACCGCGCCGATCGAAATGGTGACCGCGAGTGTCGCGGCGAAGACCACCAGCGGCCGAAGTACCTCCTCCAAGGCTTCCAACTCCTCGCGACGGCTGTATGTCGGGCTTGCTCGTATCTCGGGCTTTCCGCCACGCTACCGAGGGAATCCGCAGCTCGCCGCCGCCTGCGGCTGTGCGAAATCCGACACTTTCGCGGCCTGCGCCGATGCGGTGAATAGTGTTTCACGGCAAGGCTTCCGGGTATTTTCCGTTGCTCATCCGGGGTTCGCCGGCACCGTCCGCGCGAGCGATACACGCCGATCCGTCGCGGGGCGTAGCCGCGGATACGCCCGCGGACGCAGGCACGATTCGCCGAAGCGTCCTACGCTGGGTGCATCGTGATTTCGTTTCCCCGGTGAGGCGGTTGCCATGACCGATTTCGACCCCGCGGTGTTCGGGTCGCCGAGCGTCCGCATCGGCACGGCCGAACGTGAACAGGCCGCGGCCGCCCTCGGCGACCACTTCGCGGCCGGACGCCTCGAGCTCGACGAATACGACGAGCGCGTGAGCCGTGCCTACGCGGCGAAGACCGCCGCCGACTTGGTCGTCCTCTTCAGCGACCTGCCGCGTCCGCAACCCGCCCCGCCGGCCCGACCGCGGCGGGAGCCCCGGCGCGCGCGTCCGGTGTTCCCGGCGCTGCTGCTGGCCGCCGTGGTGGTCGCGGTCGTGATCGTCGCCACCACCCATATGATTCCGTTCTTCGTCTTCCCGGCGCTGTTCTTCCTGTTCATCCATCACCGCCGCGGATACGGCCCGCCCGGATACGGCCCCCGCCGGCACTACCGGGTGTGAATGCACGGCGCGGAGCCGGTTCACGCGGACATGCGCAAGATCGGTCAAGCGCGCCATGACCCGCGCCGACCACACTGAACGGTGTGACGACCGGACGTGACCGATTACGGGAACTGCTCGATTCCGTTCTCGACGAGAACAACACCACGCTGAGTGCGATGGCGCAGGGCGCGTTCGTCTCGCCCTATCACTTCTCCCGGCAATTCTCGCGCGGTACCGGCGAGTCGCCGGTGGCGATGCGGCGGCGGGTGCTGCTCGAGCGCGCAGCATGGCAGTTGTGTGGCGGGGCGGCGGTGACGGATGTCGCCTTCGCCGCCGGATACGACTCGGTGGAGGGATTCAGCCGGGCCTACAGCCGCGCCTACGGACATCCGCCGAGCGCGACGCCGGCCGCCACGCGCACCCGCTGGCTCCCCGCGGTGAACGGGATCCATTTCCACCCGCCGATGTCGCTGTGGGTGGAGGGCGAACCGAAAGGCAGACACGATATGGATCCGACATCGCTGCTGCTGCACCACGACGTGGAGGACACGCGCGAACTCCTCGACATCGCGAAGGGCCTGGACGAGCACCGGTACCGGCGGCAGCGTTCGACCGCGGCGGTACTGGCGTGGGACGGACCGGATGCGTCGATCGCGACCGTCCTCGCACACCTGGTATGGACCAAACAGGTGTGGCTGGCCGCCATCGAAGGCACCGAGCAACCCAACCGCGGATCCGACGACCTCCCCGAGCTGACACGGCGATTCGAGGAGACGGTGCCGCGGTGGCTGGATACCGTCCGCGACATCGACCGTCGCGGCGGCTGGGACGACACCCTGATCGACGCCCTGTGCGAGCCGCCGGAAAGTTTCGTCCTCGGCTCCGTGATCGCCCACGTGCTCACCTATTCGGCCTACCGGCGACTGCTGGTGCGCCAGTGGATCGACAGCGAATTCCCCGATCGGACAACCGAACACGACAACGGCGACCCCATCATGTGGTTGCGCAGGAGAGGATGACCATGCCCCGCACCGTGTACTACACCGCCACCACCCTGGACGGATTCATCGCCACACCGGACCACCAACTGGACTGGCTGGTGACCCGGCAGGTCGACAACGACGGCCCGATGGGGTACGAGGCGTTCATCGCCGATATCGGCGCTATCGCCATGGGCGCCAACACCTATCAATGGATCGTCGACAATCATCCCGATATGGAATGGCCCTACTCGATGCCCGCGTGGGTCTTCACCCATCGCGACTTCGACCCGCGCACCGACGATGCCGACGTGCGGTACACGCAGCAGCCGATCACCGTGGTGCACAAGGAGATGACCGACGTCGCCGCGGGCAAGAGCATCTGGATCGTCGGCGGCGGCGAGCTGGCGGGACAGTTCGCCGACCACGGATTGCTGGACGAAGTGTGCGTATCGATCGCGCCCATCACACTCGGGGCAGGACAGCCACTGCTGCCCCGCCGGGTCGAGATGAAGCTGACCGAACTGGCGCGCAACGGTGAATTCGCCTGTGCCCGCTACGACATCGTCCGTTAGCGGACTGCGAACCCGCCGCCTACCGGCAACCGGGTGCTTGTCGCGGCACGACGACGATGAAGCCGTGTCGCGCGGGTTCACCCGGCTCCGGGTCGGTCACGACGTCGGTCAGGCGCCGGGCGGCGGGGGCAGGGGGCGGCCGTCGGGGCCGGTCGGC